>QMSN01000008.1 GCA_003650865.1 Thermoprotei archaeon | reverse complement strand
GCCCCTCATACTGGCCTTTGTAGAGGGCAAGATAGCCTATTCAGCCATGGATCAAGTGGGCCTCAACAGGCTTAAGTATCCATTCAACGTCGTCCCGATATACGTGCCCTCAACAGCCTACTTGAAGCTCGAAGACGTGGTCTACGCATTCTCGAAGGGGGTTGACGCTGTGGCTCTGCTTGAGGGGAGGCCTGAGCTCATAGAGCTCGTAAAGAAGAGGGTTCAGGAGTTCCAAGACAAGCTTGACGAGATCGGCATGGAGTCCATGAGGCTGTGGTTCACAGATGCGCCTGTCCCCTCCTTTAGGAAGTTGAGGGACTTCTTCGAGCAGCTGAAGTCAATGGCTGAGGATCTGGGGCCTCCTCCTGAGATTGATACATCCATTCTCGAGGAGGGTGTCTAGGTGAGTAGGTACGCCTTCTTCTTGGGCTGTATAGCTCCGAACAGATATCCAGGGATTGAGGCTTCGGTTAAGGTTGTGGCGCCCAAGCTGGGCATAGAGGTAGTCGACATGCCTGGAGCCTCCTGCTGCCCTCCTCCAGGAGTTATAAGGTCCTTTGACAAGACCACTTGGTACGTCATAGCAGCTAGGAACTTGGCTATAGCCGAGTCCCTCAAGGCCGACGTCGTTGTCGTGTGTAATGGCTGCTACGCCACGCTTAGAGACGTAAACATAGAGCTTAAGGAGGATCCGAAGCTTATGCAGAGGGTTAACGAAGTGCTTTCTAGACACGGTAGGAGGTATGAGGGCTCAGTTGAAGTGCACCACTTCATAGATGTATTGGACAAAGATGTGGGTGTAGACCGTATAGCCGACCTCGCCAAGATTAAGGGTGGAGGAGTTAAAGTGGCGGCTCACTACGGCTGCCACTACGTCAAGCCCTCTAAGCACAGGCCACCGATGAGCAGGGAGTACCCGGAGTTGCTCGACAAGCTCATAGAGGCCTTGGGCTTCGAGAGCGTCTACTACGTGGATAAAAGCATGTGTTGCGGTGCTGGTGGAGGCGTTAGATCAGCTTTTCTCGAGACGTCCCTCGACTTCACCAAGACCAAGGTGGAGAGGATGCTAGAGGCAGGTGCTGAAGCCGTAGTGAACATATGCTCCTTCTGCCACTTGCAGTTCGACGCTGGACAGAAGATGCTCTTAGATAGAGGAGCTATCAGTAGGGCTCTCCCAGTGGTACACTACGCTCAGCTCTTAGGGCTATGCATGGGGGTTAAGCCTGAGAAGCTAGGACTCTACGACCAAGCGATTTCGACTAGGGAATTTGTGGAGAAGTTTTTTAGAGGTTGAGGGTCTTTGAGACGTGGATTAGGAGGTTGAAGCTATGGTTAACGTTGAGGGGTTTGAGCTACCCGACGACCTATACTACTGGCAGCGTGGGTTGACTTGGGCTAAGCTTGAACCCGATGGGAACGTCAGGGTGGGCTTAACCGACTTAGGGCAGAAGATAGCTGGAAAGATACTCACGGTCAGGACTAGAGCTAAGGGGGCTAAGATAGTTCAGGGCAAGGCCATAGCGACAATAGAGACCGCTAAGTGGGTTGGCCCTCTCGAATCACCTATCTCTGGAACCATAGTTGAGGTGAACATGGAGCTCAGAAGTAACCCGAGCTTGCTCAACGAGGATCCCTATGGCAAGGGGTGGATAGCGCTCTTAGCGCCTTCAAACCTAGAGGAGGAGCTCAAGAAGCTGATCAAGGGTGGAACTCAAGAGGCCGTCGAGTGGTATAAGAGCGAGGTAAAGAATAGGCTGAAGAGCTAGTCGGTCTATCAGTTTTTTGATTTTTTGATAACTGGATTATCTGAGCCAACTTTTTCTTTCCCTTCATCATCGCTTTGACGGTGTCCACATGATATTGGGCTTCATGTTGAACACGGGCCCTTACTCCTTCGAGTACACGGACTTAGTAGTCAACTTGGCTAGGGAGGCTGTGAAGAAAGGGCATACCGTCAAGATATACCTCTACATAGATGGCGCCTACAACCCCCTCAAGAGCATAAAGCCCCCTCTACCTGAGGAGAGGAACATAGCCAGCTTGATAGAGGAGCTCTGCAAGATGGGAGTTGACGTGAAGGTGTGCCCTGTCTGCGCTGAGTATCGAGGAGTTAAGGATGAGGACAACTTAGTGGGCTGCGCGAGCTATGAGGGGCTCGGATACTTGGGGGAGCTCACCGCCGACTGCGATAAGCTCATAGTCTTCACCCACTGAGGAGGGTGTGCATATGGTTAACTCTGTGGCTGTGGTTTTGACTAAGTCCCCTTACGGCGATGTAGACACCGTTGAAGGTCTTAGAGCCGCATCGTCGATAGCAGCCTTCGGCATAGACACCACGATAGTGTTCATGGAGGACTCTGTGGTGTCTCTAACCAAGAACCACAAGCCTGAGCTCATAAACATGGCTTCAGTGCACGGCTCCATAAGGACTCTCATGGGCTGTAGGCTCATAGCCGTGAAGGAGGACCTCGAGGAGAGAGGGCTTAGTAGAGAGTTATTGCTGGACGACGTCGAGCTCGAGGTTATGGATAGGAGCTCAGTGGCTAAGCTGCTCGTGGAGGTTGACGCGGCATTCACCATGTAGGAGGGTGGAGCTATGACCTCGATACTCTACGTGATATACAAGTCACCTCTCATAAACCAGCCTTCGAGCAGCGTGCTCGAGATAGCTGAGCAGCAGCTCTCAGAAGGTGTTGAAGTGGGAGTTCTGCTGGTTGCTGACGCCGTGGTGGCGGCGGTGAGCAGAACCGTGAGCTCCACGCTGAGGAGGCTCAGGGAGAAGGGGGCCTCGGTATACGTGTTGAGAGAGGATCTCGAGGCTAGGGGTTTGAGTCAAGAGGTTGCTGACCTAGTTGGCTATAGCGAGGCCATAGACCTCATCGAGAGGTACGAAAAGGTGTTTACGTGGTCGTAGGGCCTAGAGAACCATTAGCCCTCAACAATTTTTGAGAGTTCCCGGTTGTAGTTATTGCCTCGACACCAAGTCTACGAATCCTATCTCTGCTAGTATCTCTTTGACCTCAGCTAGGGCTTCAGGGTACATGTGGGTTGTAGGCGGAACCTCTGTTAACCCAAGCTTTCTCCTCAATTGTCTCCTAGCGTCGTCTATGGGGACGCTGTGGCCATAGGCTATGAATAACTTGGCCACATCCTTGTGCTTAGACCTCATAAACCCCCTTCTGACGGCCTCGTTTCTGAGAGCTATTATGACGTCGACTATCTCTATACCTCTTGGACACCTCTCACTGCAGTTGTAGCATGTGACGCACAGCCATATGTCGTCGCTCGACAGGACATCTCTAACTCCGAGGAGGGCTTGCCTCACAACAACCCTCGTCCTAAGAGCAGTTCTCCTACCTGAAGGGCAGCTGCCACTGCAAGTCGCGCACTGTATGCACTCAACTATCTTATCTGATGCCTGCTTAGCCAAGTCTCGAATTGAGGTGTCAAGCTCCTGAGGTTTAATGAGGGTCGACATGGATTATCGAGGCTCTGTTCCTTCAACTTAGAAATTTAGGTTCCTCGGGTTTTTAGGCTCTTGAAAAGCTAAGGTTTAAAATAAACAAGTAAATCTTCACGTCACCTCGAAAAACCTTGAGCTCTTCTACATGGGAATGCTTAATAGATTCGTCGAGAACGTGGATTTACGGGTATGGTGCTCAAGCGCCTACTAGAGAGGGCTAAGAAGCTTGTGTCTAGGGGTAGTGCATACTGGGTTAGGCGTTGGTACACCGTCTCCTCGATTAAGGGAGACTTCGAGTACTACTTGGGGGACACCTACGCCCCCTTCGAGTTCGACGACGTGTGGGGGCTCGGCGAAGTCGCCTTTGGGATAAAGGACAAGATAGGGTTTACAAGCGAGTTGACAGTTCAAGCGCTGGATGAGACCGCTGTGTCTGTTGAGTACGGATGCGATGATGGGGCTAGGTTCTTCGTCTACGACTCCTCAGGCAACCTCATCTACTCGAAGACTGATAGCTGGAGGATACAGCCCTACACGAAGTATAGGGCCTACTTCGTCTTGAAGAAGGGGGTCTACAAGTTCGTATTTGAGTTCTACGAGTGGACGGCTTACGCTAGAGCTTCTTTCAAGGTTCTGTCGGGCAAGATAAGACCGATTAAGATATAAGGGGCTTGAAGCTCAGAGCTAGGTGAACGATTATGTCTGAGCCCAAGATATCTATTTCTAAGTCTCAGGACTTCAAGCAGGTTTACGTCTCAGGAGCTACGATAGGTCACACGCCATACGACTTCCACATACAGTTCTTCAGGGACAGCTTCGAGCCCAACGAGGAGGTTTTTACGGGCAAGAAGCCGCCCAAGGTGACTAGGGAGTTTGTGTTTGAAGTTGTTATGTCGCCGAATCAGGCGAAGGCCCTAGCGCTCCTCTTGATGAAGCATGTGGAGGACTACGAGAGGAAATTCGGGAAGATACCTACTCCTCAAACACCGCCCACGCACCCTCCAAGCGGCTACCTCGTGTAGGCCTTAAGTGGGATGCCACTAGCCTCGCGTGAATTAAGTGCATTAGAGGGCCTCAGCCATCGAGGAGCCAAGTTGATCTCTCTTATAGGGTTCTCCGCTCAACAGTTTTTGAGAGGCCACGAGTCCATGGCTCAAACCTAGCCATTACCTCAGGTATCTTCTCTATCACGTCTGTAGCTAGTATGTGATAGCCCTTCTCTTCAGCTGCTAGTGAGCCTGAGGCTCCGCATATGAAGGCAGCTGCTGCAGCAGCTCTAAAGCCTGTGTCCCCTCTACTCATGATCGACGCAACAAGCCCAGTCAAGACGTCGCCCGTACCGCCAACGGTCATGGCGGGGTTCCCAGTGAAGTTCACCTTCACCCTAGCTCCATCAGAGATCAAGTCCTCAGGGTGTGCCTTCACGAGCAGAGTCACCTTACTCGCGTGAGCTGCCCTCATAACTGTAGAGGCCTTCTCCATCCAGGAGCCCTGAAGGTCTACTCCGAAGAGCCTCTTGAACTCGCCTGAGTGTGGAGTTAATACTGCATTGGCCTCCTCAACGACGTCTAGGTGTCCTGCAAGTGCTTTCAGGCCGTCTGCGTCAATCACCATGGGCTTCTTAACAGCTCTTAGGGCTCCTGCTATGTGCCTAATGGCCTCAAAGGCTTCTTCACTCACACCTATACCAGGTCCTAGGACTACACAGTCGAAGCTCTCAGTCAGCTTGAGGACGTCGTTGACGTGCTTAGGCGTAAACCTAGCACCTTCGACCTCTCGAACTATTAGGTTAGGTGAGTAGCTCCTTATGGAGGAGGCTACTGAGCTCGGAGCTACAACAACAGCTAGGTCGGATCCACCTCTCAGCGCAGCTAAAGCTGCTAATGCTGGTGCTCCTGAGTATTGCTCTCCTCCACCTACGATGAGCACTCTCCCCCAATCGCCCTTCTTGGAGTGAGGGGGTCTACGCCTAACTGTGAACCTCACGTCTCCAGGTCCAACTATAAGCTCGGCTTCCGGTGGAGCTCCTATGTCAGCTACCACCACCTCTCCCGTGTAGGCCTCATTACCTTTTAATCCCCTCTTGGGCTTGTGCATGGTGACGGTTACATCGGCCTTAACGGCTACACCGTGCACTTCACCTGTTGAGGGGTTAACTCCAGTGGGTACGTCTATGGCCACCTTGAAGGCCTTAGAGGAGTTTATTATCTTAACCACCGAGAGCAGTGGCTCCCTCAACATGCCTCTAAGCCCTGTCCCCACCAAAGCGTCTACGACTACATCAGCCCCCTCAACCTCCTCTCTAACTCTATTCAGATCCCACATCCCAGCTATCTCGACTATCCTGACTGTTGAGTCCATCCTCCTTATGATCTCCCAGTTGAACTTAGCTTCTTCACCTTCGATTTCAGACCCCTTGCCTATGAGCACTACAGTGGCTTCGCCGCCTCTACACGCTATGTGCCTAGCTGCTGTAAAGCCATCACCTCCCTTATTCCCCCTCCCAGCGATTATCACTATCTTCTTTCCAACCAAGCCCCTCTTCTTCTCTATGACTTCGGCAACGCTTCTACCAGCGTTCTCCATGAGGAGTATCCTGGGGACTCCCATGTACTCCGAGTTCTCGTCGATGATCGCCATTTCCTCAGCTGTCACTTCGTCGAGCTCTCCCCTCAAACTCACGTGAGACCACCACTATCTTAATGTCGCTATGAGCTCAGCTAGAGCCCTATACACTCCATAGGCCCTTACTACAGGCGTGGTGACCACAACGCTCTCCTCGTTTAGCCACAAGCCCCTCCTATATTCATGCATGTGGGAGTAGCATACCTGCTCCATTATTATGACCTTCTCTTGGAGGAATTTCTTAGCTATGCTCCTAGCGTCTAGGAAGTCGTTGCAGACGCAGACGAGTATCCCGTTGTGCCATAAGGGTGTGCACTTTGATATGTAGCTGCAGAATGCTATGTCCTTAACCTCTCTCCTCTCGACGTTTACGACCTCAACCTCGTAGTCAAGCCACTTAAACTTAAGACCCCCCGTAACCAATAGCTATGCACCTCCAAAGTTTTACGGGTATAGTGTGTTATTCTTCTATGAGCCTCTAAATAAACTTGGGTCTTAGGGATAGTAGCTTAGGCATCCAGAGCTTGGCCTTCGGCTTATCCCTACACTCCTCCTCAACTCTCTTGACTAGCTCCTCCACGGTCATCTCTAGGGTCTGCTTAGTGGCTCTAACCCTAACCGATAGAGTTCCCCTCTCAACTTCTCTCTTGCCTACTACTACTATGTAGGGTATCCACTCGACCTCTGCCTCCCTTATCTTCTTGGACACAGTCTCCTCTCTATCGTCGATGTCGACTCTCACGCCATAGCTCTCAATCTTCTTGGCGAATTCCAGCGCAGCATCCAGTAGTTCTGAGGACACCGGTATGACTCTTACTTGAGTAGGCGATAACCATGTGGGCAACATGGGTGGCTTGCCGCTAGCCCTATCCTTCTCGGCCTGCTCAAGTATTGCGTACATCCACCTCTCTATGGAGCCCATGGAGCTGTGCACTATTATGCATCCCCTCTTCACGTTATCCTTGTCTACATACTTTATGCCATACCTCTCGGAGTCCTCGACGTCTAGCTGAACTGTGCATAGCTGAGCGTTGCCGCCTAGAGAGTCTATGAACTGATGCTCCTCCTTGACGACCCAGTAGTGCTTCATGGAGGGCAGGACCTCGATGAGTATGGGCTCCCCGACGTCTCTAGCCATGCCCACGAACCAGTCCAAGTTCTCCTTGAAGAAGCTCTCGACCGCCCTGAACGCTATGACGTAGTCTATGTTCATGGACTTGACGAGCCTCATGTACTTCTTCAGTAGGTTAGCAAACTCCTCCTTCCCCTGCTCTAGGTCTGCGCAGAAGCAGTGTATGTCAGGCATTGTGAAGCCCCTGAGCCTTCTAAGCCCAACACACTCGCCACGCTTCTCAAGCCTAAATGAGTGGCTGAGCTCGTAGACCCTCAGTGGGAGCTGCCTATAGCTCATGGTAACCTTCTTCATCATGCTGAAGAGCCCGAAGTCCCCTGCAAACCTCAGCGTAAACTCCTCATTATCCACTCTAAACCTGTAGTCTTTCTCCAAGAACCTGGATGCTTGCTCAGCTATCTCGGGGACGCTGAGCCTGTACAGCATGGGGGTCTCTATGACGACTGCTCCTACGTCGTTGACGGCTATGTCCATGGCCAGCTCCTCGAGCATGTGCTTCACGAAGGCCCCTTTAGGTGGGAACTTGAAGTGGCCTACATCAGATGCTGGCTCATAGTCTGCCAGCTCAAGCCTCTGCATGAGCCTTATGTGGGGTGGAGAGCCCTTCTCAGCTTTAACACCCCTCTCGTTCATGACAAGCTTCTTCACGAGGGGGTACTTGTCGAGCTCCACATCGTCTTGAGGCTTAGCTCTATTGAGCTCTACAACTCTCCCACTGGGCTCTATCAGGACGTAGTAGCCCTCCTCAACCTCCTCGCGCTCAGCCGTCTTAGCCTCTCTTGGCTTGGCCTCCCCGCTTATCGTCTTGGAGAGCTCGGAGAGAGGGTGTCCCTTACAGCTCAAGTTGAACGCCTTGTACCATCCGAAGGGGATCCTGACGACGCTGGTCCCTGTGTCCTTAAACCGCTTCTCTAAGAGCTTGAGTACCTCAAGGGCTTCGTGGGGTGGAGCTAGGTTTGATGAGAGGTGTGCGTAGGGGTATAAGACTACTAGGTCAGCCTTAACCTTGCCGAGGACGTCTAAGACCTCTCCAATAGCTCTCTCCACGACGAGCTCCTTAGAGGAGTAGTCACCAGCCTCAACCGCTGTGAAGACGACAAGCGCATTAGAGTAAGAGCCCCTCCTAGCTTCATCACTAACTTCCTCAGCTCCCTTCAAGGCCTTCTCCTTAACCTCATAGCTCAAGTTATCCGCGTGTATTAGCAGGAGTCTCATGGCCGAGCCCTCGACGAGCTCAAGACGCTTATTCGTAGACAACAAGGGATATAAGGTCTTCTCAGAGAGCTAAGGAGCTGTAAGCTCACGTAGCTTATATCTCTCCTAGCTCCGCCGTGAACTTTTTGACAGCTTCTTCATAGCCCTCCATGTCCCCTACGTCGTAGACCTCGCCTGAGAACTCGTAGCCATATATCTTCTCGTTCCTCTCGAGCATGAGCCTAAACACCCTATCCATGCTGTCAACGCCTTCAGCTATGTAATTGAAGACCCTAGGCTCAAACGCGTAAATCCCTGCGTTGACCTTAAACTCTGCTTCAGGCTTCTCGTGCCATCCCCTCACGAAGCCATAGTCGTCCACAGCTATGACCCCGAAGCGAACCTTATGTTTAACCCTCCTGAGGACCATTGTCGCGATGGCTCCAGAGGCTCTATGCTTCTCGACTAGCTCCCTATAGTTCACCTTGGCGTAGACGTCGCCGTACACCGCTATGAACGTGCCGTCAACGTAGTCCTTGACAGGCCTAAGCTGCCCAGCTGTCCCGAGGGGCCTATCGGTCTTGACGTACTTGATGTCAACTCCAAGCCAAGAGCCATCCCCAAAGTAAAGCTCTATGAGCCTCGCCAAGTAGCTGCAGGAGATTATTATCTCCTTAAAGCCCTGATCTCTCAAGTCTACTATTATCCTCTCCATGATGGGCTTGTCGCCTAAGGGCAGCATTGGCTTTGGGACTAGGTAAGTGAGAGGTCTAAGCCTCGTGCCTAGTCCGCCAGCTAGTATTACAGCTTTAACGCCGCTCAAGGACGTCAACCTCGAAGTGCTAGAGCATGTCCTCACTTATCTTTTTACCCTTAAACTTCTCGAGGACACTACTATACTTCTCTTCGTACTTCTTGACCTCCTGCTCTATGCTCCTTATGTGCCTCTTCTCGCTCCTGTACTCTAAGCCACAAACTCCGTTTGGCAAGAGGGCGTTCCTAACGCAAATCGCGTACTGGCACTTAGGCCCTAAGCACTCCTCTCCTGTCTCCTTGCATATCACTATCCCCTTGAAGCTCCCTCCTCTCCGAGGATTGCTTGGTGGTCTCAGCATGGCTCTGCGTGCGCACCTAAAAAACTCGCATTTAGCCTCACAGGGCTTGGGCAAGGCGGACAACGCCCCTCATATCGGTGCAGCAAACCCCTAACGTAAAAGGAAATATGGGAAGCTATAACCTTTTTCGTGGGGTGGAGTCTATGTCTAGGGCCCTCCTCGTCATAGACATGCTCAACGACTTTCTCAAGGGGAACCTCAGGATACCTGAAGCTGAGGAAATAGTTGGTAGGGTTAAGAGGTTAATTGAGGTCTTTAGATCTCGAGGTCTCCCGGTCATATATGTCGTCGATAGCCACTTGAAGGGTGTGGACTTGGAGCTGAAGCTTTGGGGCGACCACGCTCTAGAGGGTTCTTGGGGTTCTCAAGTGATAGACGAGATCAAGCCTAGAGAGGGGGACTACGTCGTCAAGAAGCGGAGGTACAGCGGCTTCTACTCTACAGATCTAGACCTCCTACTTAGAGAGCTTGGAGTGGACACACTAATATTGACTGGAGTCGCAACGGACATATGCGTTCAACACACAGCTGCTGATGCGTTCTTCAGGGGGTATAAGCTCGTGGTCGTCAGTGACGCCACGGCAGCTCTAAGCCGTGAGAGGCATGAGAAGTCCCTGAAGTACATGGAGGAGGTCTACGGGGCATCCATAGCTTCTGCGAGCGACGTGGAGGACATGATTGCTAAACCGCAACCTTAAAGAGCCTTTAAGCTGTAAGCCTCTCCAAAGGGGGTTTCAAAGGCTTGGCGGGTAAGCGTAAGCTCATGAGGTACCAGCTCTACGAAATAGACTACGAGAAGGGGGTCATAAAGCTGAAGAATAAGCTGTGCCCTAGGTGCGGCAAGGTCATGGCTAACCACAAAGATAGGTGGAGCTGCGGCTACTGTCACTACACGATATTCACTCAACAGAAAGAGTAGCAATTAGGGTGGCTGTGTTGCAGAGAGACTACGCTGAGGTGGATGAGCTCCTCAAGCTCCTAGTAAGCTTAATTAGGGCTAAGAGCGAGAACCCTCCTGGCTTTGAGAGAGAAGCAGCTGAAGTGGTCATAGACTTCTTGACTAGGAACGGCTTGAAGTTCGAGGTCTACGAGAAGGAGGAGGGTAGGACAAACGTCGTTTGCACCATAGGCTCAGGGAGGCCCAACCTCGCCTTCATATGTCACCTAGACGTGGTTCCAGCTGGTAGTGGATGGAGTAAACCCCCCTATGAGGGCGTTATTGAGGGGGGTAGGGTCTACGGGAGGGGGTCTACAGACAACAAGGGCGCCTTAGCATCAGTCCTCGTAGCGGCCTCCTCAGTTAAGGGGGACATAAGCTCAGGCTCTGTAACGATAATGGCCGTGGCAGACGAGGAGCAGGGAAACACCTACGGCATAGACTACTTGATCAAGGAGGTGGGCGTTAAGCCCGACTACGCCATTGTGTGTGAGCCTACGAGCTGCAACACTATAGTCGTAGCTGAGAAGGGGATTTTGAGGATCAAGCTTACGTCTAGGGGCAAGCTTGCCCATGGGAGTAGACCCCACGAAGGGGTGAACGCCATAGTCAAGCTCTCCAAGGTCGTGGCGAGGCTCGAGGGCTTCAAGATGAGCTTCGAGGAGCACCCTCTATTCTCACCGCCTACCCTAAACGTGGGTGTCATAAGTGGAGGTGAAGCTGTAAACGTCGTGCCCTCGCTGTGCACGTGCATGCTTGACATAAGGTACCTACCAACCCAAACGCCTACTGGCATACTGAAGGAAATAGAGGAGTTAATCGGTGATGTGAGGAGGAGCGATCCACTAGTCGACGTCACAGCTGAGATAACAGAGGTTAACGAGCCCCTCGTAACTCCTCTAGACCACCCGTTAGTCAAGCTGGTAATCGACAGCTCTCTGAGGTGTGGTGGGCCTAAACCTATGCCTGTAGGTATAGGCGGTGGCACAGTAGCTAAACCGCTCTCTAAAGCTGGGGTTAGATCAGTTGTTTATGGCCCGGGCGACGAGTTTATGTGTCACAAAGCCGATGAGTACATCGAGATAAGCCAGTTGAAGCTCGCCGTCAATGTGTATAGGGATATCATGCTCAACTTCACCAAGTACTTGAAGGTGTAATTCCATGAGCTGCGGCAAGCTCGTGCTCCTCTGGGCCCCCTGGAGGATGAAGTACATAACTTCACCTAAACAGGAGAGATGCATATTCTGTATAGGTAGTAGTGAGGATAAGGACCCCGAGAACTTAGTGGTGTATAGGGGGTCTAAGTCCTTCATAATAATGAACAAGTACCCCTACAACACGGGCCACTTGATGGTAGCCCCCTACAGGCATGTAGGGGACTTAGCGGAGTTGAGCGATGAGGAGCTTCTCGACCTCATGAAGAACGTGAACTTATCTATTAAGATACTCAAGGAGTCCATGAAGCCCGAGGGCTTCAACATAGGCGTTAACTTGGGTAGGGCTGCTGGAGCGGGGATTGAGGATCACGTTCACATTCACGTCGTGCCTAGATGGGTTGGAGACACGAACTTCATGCCCGTGCTATCACAGGTAAAGGTGATACCTGAGCTCCTCGAGGCCACATACTCGAAGCTTAAAGAGGCTCTTTCAAAAGTGCTTGGAGGGGCGGGGGCTAAACTTGAAGATAGGGATATTCACGAGAAATGAGCACTCATGGTGCTCTAGGAAGCTTAGAGAGGAGATAATTAAGGCTGGTCACGAGCCCTTTCCACTCAAGTTCAATAGGGTTAGGATTAACATAGGCATAAAGCCCTCAATTAGCTATGACGGCTTAGACCTCGTGAATGAGCTCTCAATAGCCCTCGTAAGGCCCTTAGGCAGGTGCTCGGTCGATGAGTGCTTCTTCAGAGTCGACCTGCTCCACAAGCTTGAGAGAATGGGACTACCTGTGGTCAATAGGCCTCTGGCCATAGAGAGGTGCATGAACAAATTCACGTGCCTAGCTCTCTTAGAGGAGTCTGGCCTGCCCGTCCCCAAGACCGTGGTGACCGAGAACCCCCTTGAGGCCCTAAAGGCCTTCCAAGAGATGGGTTGCGACGCTGTGGTTAAACCTCTCTTCGGCTCGAGAGGATTTGGGATATCGAGGCTTAGGGATGAAGACGTCGCTAAGAGGGTCTTCTCGGACCTCCACTTCATGAGGCACATACTGTACGTCCAGGAGTTCATACCTCATGGCGGTAGAGACATAAGGCTCTTCGTGGTGGGGGACGAGCTCGTAGCGGCAATGCAGAGGGTGTCATCGTACTGGAAGACCAACATATCCCTTGGAGCCAAGCCCACTCCTCTAGCGCCGAGCGAAGACCTTGTGGACTTGGCGCTTAGGGCTTGTAGAGTCCTTGGATGCGAGATAGCGGGAGTTGATGTTATAGAGTCGCCATCAGGCTACATGGTGACAGAGGTCAACAGCCAGCCTGGCTGGATGGGGCTTCAAGCAGTCACGAAGGTCAACATAGCCGCTAAGGTGGTGAGGTACCTGGTATCAAAGGCGAAGCGGTGATGCGTAGAGCTCTGAGGTGGAGGAACTACCTAGCAATACCTCTTAGGTCTAGGGTGTGGAGGCCTGGAACAGACTTTAAGAGAGAGGTGGCTAAGCTTGTTAGGGGTGTAGCTTCTAGTGGAGACTACATCGTGCTCTCGGAGAAGGCCTTGGCCGTTTCCATGGGCCTTCTATTCGACGAATCCTCGATTAAGCCAGACTTCTTGAGCAAGGCCCTGACGCTCTTACTGATGAGGCTTACTTGGGGTTGGCTCTTAGGAGAGCTGTGCAAACTGTCGGAGGGCACCCTGACGTTGCTCCGCAACTACCCGATAGAGGATGGGGCTAGGCATAAGAAGCTCGTGCTTAGGGTTGGAGGGGTGCTTCAAGCCCTCAAGCCGACATCTGAAGCTGGTGTAGACGCCACGAACGTGCCCAAGACCATGGTCTGCCTCCCCCTACCGGAGCCATCTAAAGTGGCTCGTGAAGTGAGGGATTTCTTGGTCGACCGCCTAGGGGTCGAGGTCTGCGTAGTAGTCGTTGACAGCGATAAGTGCTACGTGCTCAAGGGCTCAGATCTAGTGCTCACGTGTAGAAGCACTCCTCTCCCATGCTCCTTAAACCTTGGCTTCATCTCCTTCCTACTGGCTAGGTCCCTCCGCAAGTTCTTCAGTCCATACGCTACTCCGATAGGCTTCTACCCTCAAGTGGTTGACGTGAGGGAGCTACTCGTAGTGTCAGAGCTAGCGGATAGAGCTCGAGGTTTTGGAGCTGGAAGAAATGTTTTTGAAGTTGAAGAAAT
>QMSN01000007.1 GCA_003650865.1 Thermoprotei archaeon | reverse complement strand
TGGTTTGTGGTTGCAGCCAGCTTGGGGTACTTCAAGGACCCCACTTTGGATCCAGACCTTACTATACCTCCTGGGAACGGTAAGACCACGTTTCTACACTTCTTCGATATCTCGTCAACAGCTTTTTCAGCAGCCTCTAGAGCTGCTTTGTGGCTTGAGGCCAATATGAAGAAGTTGCCTCCAGCAACGGCTTTGGCGACTCCAACGGTGTCTTCAGCTATGAACTCCCCCTCCATGACCGGTATTCTCCACACAGTCTTCCCGTACATGGTGTCTTTAACCTCAAATCCGTCGCCGAACTTGGCTAAGGCTTCTCCTATGTGCATCTTTCTCTTAGCCTTCGGTATGCCGTCAAAAAGGGCTGTGGTTGGACAAGTCAATATGCACTGACCTATCCTAACGAGGGTCTGCAGCTTGAGCTCTGGCACAGACCTGTGGTATATGTGTATTAGGGCCCCCACCCTTCCGTCAGGAGTCTTGTCGGCTGGGACTAGGCGTTCAAGCCCAGCCTCAGCTGGAGACATTATTATGGAGGTCGCGAAGCCCGTAGCCACCCTAGCAGCAGTTAAAGCCCACTTCTCATTTAAGGCTGTTATCAGGAGGCGCGTCGCGTACATCGGGAAGGCCTCAGCGAACGTGTCCTCAACCTCTACGTTACCAACCTTAAATGACAACCTAGACCCCCAAACCCTATTTTTAATCATCGCTAGGAGCTAAAGCTTTAACTATTCTCAGCTATGAAAAACGGAAAAGCTTTTTCGATCTTGATTAAACAAACATTATAGCTGGGGGCCCGTTTTGCAGGAGCCTGTTAGAGTTGGTGTTATAAAGCTAGGGTGCATAGGTTGCGCGCCGCTGTTCGAGTATCTGCTTGATGAGAGGGCTGATCGAGGAGACATAACCGTCAGGGTTGTGACTAGCGGAGCTAAGATGAACCCCGAGGAGGCGGAGCAGCTAGTCAAGATGCTGGAGCCCTTTAAGCCTCAGCTAATCGTGGTGTTAAGCCCAAACGCCGCTCTCCCCGGCCCGACCAAGGCTAGGGAGGCAGCTAAAGCGCTGAACGTACCAGTTGTTGTGGTGAGCGATGCACCAGCCAAGAAGGCTGTAGCTAAGTTTGAGGAGGGAGGCTTCGGCTACATAATCGTCGAGGCAGACTCCATGATAGGAGCTAGGAGGGAGTTCCTAGATCCAGTTGAGATGGCTCTCTTCAACGCCGATGTGATAAGGGTCTTAGCCATAACGGGGGTCTTCAACACACTCGTCAAGGCCGTGGATGAGATGATAGCTGCCATAAAGAGGGGCGAGGAGGTCAAGCTACCGAAGATAGTTGTGAACAAGGACTTGGCGATCGAGAACGCCGGCTTCTCAAACCCGTACGCTCAGGCTAAGGCCATGGCGGCCTTCGAGGCCGCTAGGAGAGTAGCTGACTTAACGACTGAGGGTTGCTTCAAGGTTCAGGAGTGGGCTAAGTACATACCTCTAATAGCCGCTGGCCACGAGCTCATGAGGTACGCGGCCAAGCTAGCTGACGAAGCTAGGGAGATCGAGAAGAGCGCAGACCAAGTGATGAGGATGCCGCACAGAGCCAGCGGCGAACTAGCTGTTAAGAGGAGGCTTGTGGAGAAGCTTCCTAAGCTCAAGTGAGGGTCTCAGATGCCGAGGCTTGAGGTGGCTCTAGTCACTGGAAGGACGATTAAGCAGGGGTCTCAGATAGAGAGTGAGAGGTACACGAAGGAGTACGCTGATGCGGCAGCCATATGCTTCATGAATCCAGACGACATGGCTGAGCTAGGGGTTAAGGAGGGCTCAAACGTCAAGGTCACGACTGAAGTAGGCTCAGTAGTCCTGCAGGTCAAGGCCTATAAGGGGAACCCTCGAGGCTTAGCATTCATACCCTTAGGTCCATGGGCCAACGCCTTAATATCAGTTAGGACTAGGAGCACGGGGATGCCCTTCTTCAAGGACTCAAAGGCCTTCATAGAGCCAACCGAAGAGCCCGTGCCAACACCTGAAGAGGTTGTCTCGAAGAACGCTGGCAAGAAGCTCCTCAAGGTTCCAGTGGACTACTTGATGAGTCCAGGGGACTTCAAGGGTGAAGGGATCTTTGAGAGCCACATATGCCCCATATGCGGCTGCCTCTGCGACGACTTGGTAGTTGAAGTTAAGTCAGGCGTGATATCATCTATAAAAAACGCCTGCGCCAGGTCTCTAGCTAAATTCAAGAGCTACGCCGCTGAGAGAGTTAAGACACCTCTCGTGAGGGTTGGAGACGAGCTCAAGCCGGTCAGCTACGACGAGGCCATTAAGAGGGCTGCTGAGATCTTGGTGAACGCTAAGTACCCGCTACTATTCGGCTGGAGCGAGACATCAAACGAAGCTACTAGGCTTGGCATAAGGCTGGCCGAGCTCGTGGGCGGTGTCATCGACAACCTGTCCACGTTTTGCCACGGGCCGTCGGTTATGGGCATTCAGCAGTTCGGCATTGTCACTTCAACTCTGGGCAACATAAGGGACAACGCGGACTTAATGGTGTTTTGGGGGTGCAACCCGCCATCCTCCCACCCGAGGCACTTCGTGAGGTACTCAGCTTTAGCTAAGGGATTGAAGATCAAGGGGAGGGGGGAGAGGAGGATCATAGTGGTGGACGTCAGGGAAACTGAGGCAGCTAGGGTTGCGGACATGTTCGTCAAGGTGAAGCCGGGCATGGACTACGACCTCCTAACAGCGGTCCACATGGTTGTCAAGGGCCTTGAGCTAGAGAGCGACGAGGTGGCTGGTGTGCCTAGGGACGTCATAGTTAAGATGGCCGACATGATGATGTCAGCCAAGTTCGGAGTCCTATTCTACGGCTTAGGGCTGACCGCGACTTCAGCTAGGAACAGGAACATAGAGGCTGCCATAAGGCTTGTCCAAGCGCTAAACGATTGGACTACCTTCAGCTTAAACCCCATGAGAGGTCACTTCAACGTAGCTGGCAACAACCACGCCTTTGCGTGGCTCACAGGTTACCCCTACGCCGTCGACTTGAGCAGAGGGTATCCGAGGTACAACCCAGGTGTCACCTCCACAATTGATCTGCTAGCTCGAGGTGAAGTCGACGCAGCTCTAGTTGTAGCCAGTGACCCGGGAGCTCACTTCCCAGCTCAAGCGCTCAGGCATTTAGCCAACATACCGCTGATAGTCGTAGACCCCAAGTGGTCTCTAGTCGCTGGTCTCTCAGACGTATACATTCCCACTAAGATGCTCGGCATAGACGCTGAAGGCGTCAGCTATAGGATGGACAACGTGGTGCTCAGGGTTAAGAGGGCCCTTGAGAGCGATGGGCTTATGGATGACGTTGAGGTTCTCGAGAAGATGATAAAATATGTTGAGGAGGTTAAGGCCCGTGCAGCCTAAACCCATAATAATTAGGGGAGGGCACGTAATAGACCCTATAAACAAAGTGGACTGCGAGGTCATGGATATAGGGGTGCGAGACGGCAAGATAGTTGACCCATCGGAGATAGAGGAGTCTAAGGCAATGATCATAGACGCTAAGGGCAAGCTAGTCATGCCTGGAGGCGTGGATCCACACACCCACATAGCTGGACCTAAGTTCAACTTCGGCAGGATAATGTCACCTCAAGACCACAGGAGGGCTTGGATAAAGGCTACTCCAACCCGTAGGTGCGGCACTGGACTTGTGGTGCCTTCAACGGCTTACATAGGCTACAAGTACGCTCAGATGGGTTGGACTACTGCTATAGAGCCCGCCACGGTGCCCTTGAAGTCCAGGCATACCCACGAGGAGCTCGACGACATACCAATCCTCGACAAGGCATGCTACCCGCTCTTGGGGACCAATAGGCTCGTGATGGAGTTCATAAGTAAGGGGGACATTGAGTCCCTGAAGTGCTACATAGCTTGGGTTCTCAAGGAGACCAAGGGGTACGCCGTTAAGATAGTGAATCCAGGTGTGGCTGAGCCCACTTGGTGGAATAGGTATGTAGGTTTAGACTTGGATGAGCAGCTGCCTGAGTTCAACATAACGCCTAGGGACATAGTTAGGGGGCTCTGCAAGGCGGTTATAGAGCTCAAGCTTCCACATCCGATACACGTCCACTGCAATAGGCTTGGCTTCCCCGGCAACTACGTGACAACCCTTAAGACCATGGACTGCGTGTCGGACCTAGCTACAGGCGACAAACCCATCATGCACATAACTCACGTCCAGTTCACAGGCTACGCTGGCACTGGCTGGGCTAACTTAAGTTCAGGTGGTGAGGCCATAGCTAAGTACCTAAACGCCCACAACCACGTGACTCTAGACCTCGGCCAAGTCATATTTGGGGAGTCCTTAACCATGACTGCTGACGCGCCATTCGAGTACGTGCTCTACCACATAATGATGGGCAAGTGGTTTGGAGGTATGGCTGAGAGCGAGGCCACAACGGGCATAGTCCCCTACCTGTACAAGAAGAGCAATTACGTAAACACCGTTCAGTGGAGCATTGGGCTTGAGGTTGCCCTGCTCACCAAGGACCCGTGGAAGATAGTGTTCGCAACTGATAACCCCAACGCTGGTAGGTTCACTAAGTACCCACTGGGGCTCTCGTGGCTTGTCAGCAAGAAGGCTAGGGAGGAGATCATGGCTAAGCTCAACAGGAGAGGGCTGAAGCACACAGCTCTACCAGCGGTCGATAGGGAGTACACGCTCTACGACGTGGCGATAGTGACTAGGGCTGGCCCAGCCAAGATACTTGGAATGCCGGAGAAGGGTCACTTAGGGGTTGGAGCTGACGCCGACATAGCCATATACGACTTAAACCCAGTTGAGGTAGACGTGTCTAAGGACTACAAGGCCTTCATAAGGGCCTTTAAGAGAGCCCTCTACACGATAAAGTCAGGAGTTATAGTGGTAAAGGATGGCGAGGTTGTTGAGCCAAATCTCTATGGCTCCACGTACTACGTCGACGCCACCAAGGCTCTAGACCCAGACGCCTATAAGTCCACAGTCAACTACGTGAAGGAGGCATTCCCCAAGCTTTACAGCGTGTCCTTTGAGAACTACGTGATAGGTGAGCACGAGCTAAGGAAGCCCCTTAAGGTGGAGGTGGCTAAGTGATGGCTCTAACCTTAACTCTAGATAATGACCCCAAAGTGCCCGTTGAAGTCGAGGAGGTTATACCTGATAGGATTGCAGGGCTTACGCTGAGCGAAGTATCTAACTTAACCGTCTGGGTTGGCAATAGGCAGGTGAAGCTCTCAGAGGTCTTCAAGGTTGAGGGCGACGTAGCACAGCAGCCAAGTGATGTGAAGATAGTGTTCAAGGGCTTCACGGCTAGGCTTAGGAGAGTCGGCGAGAAGATGTCTGCTGGCGAAATTGAGGTTGAGGGCGACGTAGGCCCCTACGCCGGGCGGAAGATGAAGGGAGGTAAGCTCACAATTAAGGGCTTAGCTGGCACTTCGCTTGGAGCTAAGATGTATGGAGGCACAATAGAGGTCTTCGGCTCAGCCTCAGATAGGGTGGGAGGGGCCTATAGAGGTGAGCTCCCACCAGCTGGCATGAGGGGTGGGACGATAGTGATACACGGCGACGCTGGAGCTGAGGTGGGCCTCGGCATGAGGGGTGGAGCCATAATAATCGAAGGTTCATGCGACATAATGCCGGGCCTCAGCATGAGGGGAGGCAACATACTGATCAAGGGCAACTGCGCTGGCAAGGCTGGAGCTAGGATGACTGGCGGCAGAGTCGTGGTGCTAGGGTCTATACCGTCAATTCTACCGAGCTTCTACATAGATGAGGTCAGGCCGTCCATGAAGGTGGCTGGCCAGAAAATTGAGGGGCCACTACTAGTATTCGTTGGTGACGCTCTGTACAATGAGAGGTGTGCTGGGAGGCTCGTGGTGAGCTTAAAGAACAACCCGCACCTCAAGAGGTACGAGGAGCTACTACAAAAAGTTGAAGTGGAGGTTTAAGAGGGCTACTTAAACGCCGGTATTATTTTTCTCCCTATAACCTCTATGGCGGCCTTCTTCTTTGGTCCGAGAGGCGATCCAGCTACGAACTGCGTTACACCCATCTTTATCAGCTGCTCAATCCTCGATATGCACTCCTCAGGCGTGCCTGAGACTGAGAAGGCGTTTATCGAGTCGTCAGACACCGCCTTGCCAGCGCCGGGTATGTCTCCCTTCGCTATTGCCTGTCTAACGGCTTCAACCTCCTCCTTCTTTATCCCATGCCTCTCAAGCACGTTGTCGGGAGAGCCTGCAACTATGAATGCAACCACTATCCTCGCTGCATTCCTAGCCTTAGCTGGGTCTTCGTCAACTGAGAGGGCGGCGTAGGCGGCTACATCTATCTCCTCAAGCTTTCTACCAGCTTTCTCAGCTCCACTCCTTATGTACTTAACCGCGAACTCGAAGTCCTTGGGGTGTGAGGCGTTTATTAGCACGCCGTCTCCTATGACTCCAGCTAGCTCCAGCATCTTAGGGCCTTGAGCGCCTATGTAGATGGGGATCCTAGTTGCAGGTTTAAAGCTGAGCCTAGCGCTCTTCAAGTTGAAGACGTCTCCACTAAAGTTCACTGACTCGCCTGCCCACAACTTCCTTATGATCTCAACAGCCTCTCTAACTGTGGTTAATGGTTTGCTTAGGCTTATGCCGAGTTGCCCAAGCGTAGACCTATCACCTGGACCTAAGCCTAGGACTGCTCTTCCATTGCTCACTTCGTTGAGAGTCGCTATGGCTGCAGCGGTCCAAGCCGGGTGTATGTGGTATGGGTTTGTGACCCCTGTTCCAAGCTTAACCCTCTTTGTGTTTAGTGCTGCAACGGCTAGCGCTATGTAGACACACCTGTTGGCGTAGTGGTCTGTGACCCACACGTAGTCGAAGCCCACGTTCTCAGCTTGGACTATGGAGCTCACGAGGCTATCGACGCTAGTAGCTGGGACGAACTCTATGCCAAACTTTAAGGCCATATAGAACCCTCCCACCAAGAGTTCTAAGAGCTACCCGTAGAACTACGTTGAGCCATGCTTTCGACTTAAAACTTTCCATACAACTTAAGCTACAGTTAAAGTCTGAAAGCAGTTTAAGTGAAAAAGGAGGGGGCTTAGAGCCCTATAGACCTCTTCAGCATGTCTGGGTTTATCCTACCACCCGCGAAGGCCTTGCCCGTCTTCTGGCTCACCAGAACCAGCTTGCCTATAGTGAAGAACGATGGGTCCAGCTTAGACCAATCGAAGTTCACTGCCTTCAGGGCCTCGTAGGAGGTCTTGCCATAGTCTGGCCATGCAGTTGCAGGAGCTTTAGAACTATACTCCTCTAGCTTAGCTTCCTCCTCGTCGATGATGTAGCTGGCCACTCCCCCATAAAGCAAGGCGTCCTCCTCCCTAGCTGTTGAGACGCCAACGTCTGGGTGTGGAGGCATTATTGGAGCTGAGCCACTTGCAAACGAGACCTTGTTGGGATCCATCCCCAAGTACTCAAGCCTGTAGAGCCCTGTCTCCACGACCCTACCGGATACTTGAACCGAGCCAGCCATGGACGCCGTGGTAGTCAGTATCATGTAGAGGTTCTTAGGCTCAACTCCACAGTCACTAGCCACCTTCTGAGCCACTTCGTCGGTCGGCTTCTTAGAGGTCTCCATGACTATCACCGCTTCATCACACTCGTCCTTGTAGCCTATCTTCTCAAAGACCTTCTTGGGCTTCCTAGCTAGGGCTCTTGCAGGCCCTGAGCATGGGGCGAAGAAGTCCCCCACCTTGACCATCCATCCAGCCAGCTGACATCCAAGTAGGGATAGGGCTGGATGGTCCGTCGCTACGACTATGGTTGGCATCTCCACATCTCCATAGGGGATGTAGGTCAGCCAGCAGTTAGCGAGCCCTCCTAAGCATATCTCAGTCAGCTTAAGTCCAGCCAAGTAGCCTCCAGCAGCCTCTAAGCCTGTATCTATGACGGTGGCTCCGCAAGAAAGCTTCTCAACCTTAACCCTGTACTCCTGCTGGTGATCTAGGAGCTCGCTGACGAACCTCATGCATAAGCGGTTAACGCTAACCACGCCTATCACCACTAACATAATTTTTCTACGCTGTACAGTAAATAACACTTATCAACCAGCGTGGCTAAACGCGCTCCAAGCCATGCATGTAGGGGCTTCAACTTTGAGAGCTTCATGAACCTGCAGTCGTCGACCTCAATGTTTCATGAGCCTACGAAACTAATCAGTGGTTTAATGGATCTGCTTCATCGCATTTATTACTGGAGGAAACTCTTCTCTCTAAGCTCCTTCACTGATATGCGCCCGAAGTATAAGGCTGAGGCCACTAGAACACCTCTAACCCCTAGGCTTCTGAGGACCTCTAGATCAGCTATGTCTCTAACACCACCACCGCAGTAAACCTCAAATCCGCGTTTAAGCAGGAGCTTAATGCCGTCAAGGTTTGGCCCGCTGTAGGAGCCTATCCTATCGAAGTCTATGAGCAGGACGCTCCTAAAACCAAGCTCCTCAGCTTTAGAGGCAGCTTCCTCTAAGCTCGCGTTTGAGAGCTCTCTACAGCGGCTAACCACAAGCCCTCCCTTGACGTCTAGGCTTAGCATAGCCCTCTCCACACCAATAGCGCTTAGAGATTGAGATAGGAACTCCAAGCTTGGCGTGCTTTCAGTCGCTACTACTACGCAGTCGGCGTGCTTAATGGCCAGCTCAAGCTTGTAGTCACTGTCAACCCCCAAGTCAGCCACTATGCTGAGCCCGAGACGCCTAAGAGATGATAAGACGTCTATGCTGGGGCTACCACCCATGATCGAATCCAAGTCAGCTACGTAGACAACCTTAAAGCCATCTCTCAAGAGCTTTAAGCCGAGCTCAGATGGGTTACACGTGCTGTAGACTGGGCTTGTGAGTGGTTTATATGAGCTCCTCAAACCCATCTTGGCGTGCACAACAACGCCGCCTTTGACGTCCAGGACTGGTATGACCAGCAAGTTTCACCACAACAAGTCTCTACAAAAGCTTAAGTATTAAAGCTACAAGGCAGGAGCTCAACACCTCTAAGCTCTCTAGAAGCAATAGGCTTATAAGCTCAGTGTTATCTCTAATAAGTGGTGTTCACACCAAGGGGCTTGCTTCAACGGGGAGGCCTTCGAGGTGGCGGATGACCCTTGACGCCACCCTCCAAACTCCTCATCAACTCCCTACTAGAAGAATATTAGGAGTATTGTGATTATAAGTGAGAAGAATGTCGCTGACAGCGACATTCCTATGGCTGTCAGCTTAGCCGCTAGCTTAACGTTGTATATCGAGGAGTGGTATGGGAAGATATGTCTCGGGTAGTCTGAGGTTAAGAGGAATAGCAGTGTTCCGAGTAGTAGGCCTACGAGGACATCTTTAACTGACAGTTCTTGAGCAGCCATAAGCTGACCTGCAACGTAGACCCCAGCTGAGGGGCTTACAGCTCTAGTTGCAGCTATAGCTGCGACTTCTCCTCTTAGGCCTAAGTTCGTTATGAAGGGCTCGATTAAGGTGTTTATGTAGTTAAAGAAGCCGAAGTATGTCAAGATTATCAGAATCCAAGACACGAGGAATAACCTCAGCCCTATCCTCCAAGTGAACTTAGCCGTCGACTTCAATATGCCCCTCAATATAACCTTCTTGCCGCAGTTCACATGAGTAGCTAAGTCTAAGTGCTCTTGCCTCCACTTCAACCTACGAGCCACTAGAATTCCCAAGCTCATCCTGATGAAGAGGGAGGAGAAGACTGCTAGTAAGTAGAGCGTCGCCACGTAGGGTCCTAGTAGGGCGTAGGCTAGAGGTATGAAGTGCCTAGCTAGAAGCGGCACAGCTCCAAAGGGAGTCATTATCATGAAGCAAGCCACCACATGCCAGTCACCCATGAACCCCCTGCCGTAGAGGGATGAAAGTGCTGAGTGTGCTGCCCTACTATCAATTATGCTTAGCGCGAGCACTGAGGAGAGAGCTGGAGGCATTTTAGCGGTCTTCACTATGGGCTTGAAGGGCTTAGCCACATACCTAGAGAGCCCGAACTCGACTACGGCATTGGCTATGAATATCCCTATGAATATCCAGACTATGGAGTAAGCGAAGTACGTCATGTATTGGACTATGAGGTTCATGGCGACGTCGGTCGTCGAGGATCCACCTCCAGCTCCTCGCGATTACTCTAATACTGGCACTACAAACCTCGTGCCCTCATGCTCAATCACATTGACGTCTATTCCGTAAACCCTCTTTAAGTTCTCTCTAGTTATAACCTTGGATGGCTCGCCTCGGTCAACTATCACTCCATCAGCTATGAGGTAGACCTTATCTGAGAACATAGCTGCTAAGTTTGGGTCGTGTAGGCTCATTATCACAGCTAGGTTTTCCTTCTTAGCGAGGTTCTTGACGACCTTGAGTACGAGTATCTTATTCTTAAAGTCTAGGTGTGCTGTAGGCTCGTCTAACAGTAGAACCTGGGGTTGCTGAGCTAGAGCTCTAGCTATTAGGACTAGTTGCATCTCACCTCCACTAATCTGCGTGTAGACTCTGTCCTTCAGGTGCCTTATACCGACTATTTCGAGGGCTTTCTCAGCTATCTCGAAGTCCCTCTTTGAAGGCATTGAGAAGGCGCCTATATAGGGGGCTCTGCCCATGACAACCACGTCTATGACCGTGTAGGGGAATGGCGGCCTATGCCCTTGAGGCACGTGCCCCAGCATTTTGGCCAGCTCGCCCCTCTTAATCTTCGTGATTTCCCTGCCGTTAACGTAGACGCAGCCCGTCAAGGGCTTCAGTATGGCGCAGAGGCACATGAGGAGCGTCGTCTTGCCTGAGCCATTGGGCCCTAGGAGAGTTGCAACCTCACCTCTGACAACATCCACATCTATGCCCTTAAGCACGAGGAGCTTCTCGTAGGAGAACTTCACCTCCCGAGCGACTATCAACTCCAACTCCTCCCCTTAGTCTTCTTCAAGAGGTATACGAAGAAGGGGACTCCTGACAGCGTGGTTAAGATGCCCACTGGAAGCTCATATGTGGTTATGCTCCTAGCCAAGTCGTCAGCTACTAATAGGAATGCTGCTCCAACCGTCGCTGACAGCGGTATAAGCTTTCTGTGGTCCGGCCCAACAGCCATCCTTACGAGGTGAGGTATTATTAGCCCAACCCACCCTATCGTGCCAACTACCGACACGGCGACGGCGGCCATGACAGTGGCTAGCACTATGATCACGACCTTGTTGAGCTCCGTGTTGAGCCCCATCATCTTGGCCTCGGCATCCCCCATGGACAGGACGTTTATCCTCCACGACATCAAGCTCAGCATCACCACGCTGAATATTATTGGGATGCACGTCACCATGACGTCGTCCCAGTGGGCTAGATAGAAGCCGCCCATCATCCAGTAGACGAGCCCTTGAAGGGCTTGAGGGTCCAAGAAGAACTTGGCTATGTACTGTAGGGCTGTGAAGAAGGCGCTCACTATGACTCCAGCGAGAACCAGCGATATCACTGGTGTTTCGCCTCTAACCTTAGCTATGCTGTAGGCTAGGAACACGGCTAGGAGCCCGAAGCTGAAAGCCATGAATTGAGGCGAGAACGGAAGGGGGATTAGGAGTGAGAGAGCTACTCCGAAGTTGGCCCCCCACGAAAGCCCCAGTATGTAGGGGCTTACGAGAGGATTCCTGAAGAGCCCCTGTAAAGCTGTCCCAGAAACCGAGAGAGAAGCACCTACGAGCAGAGCGAGTAGCACTCTGGGGAGCCTGATGTTCCAAACGACTACCTCATACGCAGGAGGCCAAGGAGAGCTTATGAGTGGATTGAAGAGTTTAGTGAAGAATATCTCATAGACTGTGAGTGGAGGTATGTCAAACTGCCCTATTACTAGCGAAAAGAAAAATGCTGGGATTGGAAGGACTGCTAGCACCAATAGCTTCAGCTTCTTCAAGGCTCCCACTCGAATGGGCTTGGTATCCCATAAACCTCCATGAAGAGCTGATCAGCCACCTCCTGTACGTTCACGTCGCTGAAGAGCTCTGGATGAATCCACTTAGCGAATTTCAACGCTAGCACTACTACCTCAGGAGACCACGTGCATATACCACGTGGGTACTTATAGACCCTGCCGTTCACAACTGCTGAGATAGTCTGCCACTGAGTGTCGTTCATTATGTCCTCGACTCCGTACTTGGCTATACCCCATATTATTATCACGTCGGGGTCCCACTCTATTATCTGCTCGATGCTAACCGTGACGTACTTCCCTTCAAGCTCGCTGGCAGGGTTTACACCTCCAGCAAGCTCTATCAAGTCGTTGATCACCCCCATGTTGCCGGTTACCTTGAGCTTCTTGCTCCACGTGTGTATCACCTTGGGCCTCTCGTCGTACGGTATGTTTGCAGTCCTCTCTCTAATCATGTCGAGCGTCTGGTTCATTATCTGTATGAGCTCCTCGGCCCTATCCTCCTTGCCGAATATCTGGCCGTAGAGCCTTATCAGTCGGTAGATGTCGTCTAAGCTGTTTAGCTCGAGGACCACACACTTTATGCCTAGGTTCTCCAGCTGCTCAACAGTTTCAGCAGTCCTCCCCGAAAAGCCGTAGATCAAGACTACCTGTGGGTCTAGCGCTAGGAGCTCCTCGACGTTTAGGCTCCAAGAGCTGCCGGGCGATGGCACCTCGCTTATGTTTATGTCCTTGAGGGCACACATTACGGGGTTTGTGTAGGCGTACTTGGAGACACCAACAACCTTGTCCCAAGCCCCTAACGCGTAGACGATTTCGTACTCTGCTAACACCACCACTCTCTCAACGTTATAGGGTATCTCAATATCTCTACCCCAGAAGTCAGTCACGCACCTGACGACCTCTAGCGAAAGCGTTGTGCTGTCCTCCCCGACTGTCACGGTAATTGTAGAGGGCTTTTCAGCCTTAAAGCCGACTGCGACTGTTTTACTGCCACTAGCTGGTATCTCGACGTCCTCACTATAGACAACTTCGTCGTCAACCTTAACCTCAACTGTCTGTGTTGTAGCAGTGTCGTTGAGGTTCCTAATCACTATGCTGAGAGAGACCTCGTCGCCCACCCTGTAGTAAGGCTTGTCGAGTGATGCTTGAAGCTCAAACCTGCACTCAGCTGGCTTGGCTGGCCACAGCATGTAGACCGCGACGGCGATGACCACTACGGCTACGACTAAGCTAACTGTCGCTACAGCTGCACTCGATTTCCCTTGGAGCTTAAATCGCTTCATATCACTCACCCATTAATAAGGTAGCTAAAGAGTGGTAACATGATGGGCTTAAAAGGTTTCTTCAGCAACTACATCTTCCATACCTTAGCTCCAGTTATCCTAGCTATGTCGTCAACGTAGGAGGGGGAGGGGTCTATGGCTACTCGGGGCCTTGTGTCGTATATCTCTAAGTCCACGCCCTCTCTCTTCAACGCCTGAGCGAGTGCTATAACCTCGCTTTCGATGTCGCTGTAGCCTAGAGGGACGTTTGCCTTACCATCGCTTATTAGTATCCCCTTCACCGTGAGCCACCTGCTCTTCATCTTCGCTTCTCGGGCAAGCGTGAGGAGCGTGCTTAGGGCTGATGAGAGGGGGGTCCTGCCTCCCGTAGGGGTCTTATCTAAGGCTTCCAGCAAGTCGTTATACCTCCTCGTGGGCTTAACTACAACCTCAGCTCTAGAGCCTCTAAACACTATCAAGGACACCATGTCCCTCTTGACGTATGAGTCCTCCACCAGCTTCCAAGCTAAACCCTTGGCTAGGCTTATCCTCCTTAACGCCGCCATGCTACCGCTCGAGTCCAAGACTAGGACTATGAGTCGTGGGGCTCTAGCTCTCCTAACCCTAACCCTAATGTCCTCATCCTCGATCTCTATCCTGCCTCCACCCTTCATGGATGCCAGGGTTATGGTGGCGTTGAGGTCCACGTCGCTCACCAAGCCCTTTATGGGTGGCACATAGGATATTGGGTAGCCGTGGGGGTAGCCGACTACAGTAACTCTAGCAGCTCTGGAGCCTCTGCTTGCTGTAGCCGCCTCTTTGAGGCGTTGACTAGCGACTTGAGCTTCGACGTTTAAGTCGGCTTTGAAGTTAACCTCAGCATCTCCTACGCTATTGGCATGTGGGTTGCCTTTAGACTTGCTACCGTCATTCCTGTTCTTGGCGTCTCCACTTTGATGTGAGCGCACCTCTTGAACGACTTGGTGAACTGCTTGTTTACTCGCTTGCTCAAAGGGCTTCGACTTGAGCCTGTGTGGCAGAGCGAGCTCCATTGCCTTAATGAGGTCTTCTTCCACTACTTCAGTCCTGCCG
>QMSN01000006.1 GCA_003650865.1 Thermoprotei archaeon | reverse complement strand
GCCTCATTTATCGATGGGTCTATTGGTATCGCCCCTAGGAACCGCACGCCCATGTCCTCAGCCAGCTTCTTCCCACCACCTGAGCCGAAGAGGTCATACCTAGAGCCGCACTTGGGGCATACGAAGTAGCTCATGTTCTCTATGACGCCGAGTATGGGGACGTTCAGCGTCCTAGAGAACGTAACGACCTTCTTAACGACGAGCTGAGAGACCTCTGAGGGTATCGTCACTATAACCGCGAAGTCGGGCTGAAGCATTTGAGCTATGGATAGAGGCTCGTCGCCTGTGCCAGGCGGTAAGTCCACGAAGAGTATGTCCAGATTGCCCCACACGACATCGGCTATGAACTGCCTCAAAGCCCCCATCTTCAAGGGGCCTCTCCATATGACTGGGAGCTCATCACTTGGGAGCAGGAGGTCCATGGACATGACCTTTATGTTTAGGGGACCTATCACGGGAAAGATGCCAGCTGGGCTCGTTGTAGGAGCCTCACCCCTCAAGCCAAGCATCTTCGGTATGGAGGGGCCATGTATGTCTGCGTCTAGAACCCCTATGGCGTAGCCCTTTAAGGCGAACGCCATGGCTAGGTTTGCGGTCACAAAGCTCTTGCCGACACCACCCTTTCCGCTTATCACCATGACCTTGTGCTTTATCTTGGATAGAGCCTCTCTAAGCCTAGCCTCCTCTTCCTCTATCCTCTTCTTAGCTTCCTCAACGACCTCTCTCCTCTCCTGCTCGCTCATGCTCGCCACCACATTGATGAGCTGTGAGCGTTTATGTGCAGTAGTTTAAGAATTTTTCTGAGGAGTTGCTTTGAGCCAAGAATCATATCATGAGCTTCCTCCTAGCCTCCTCCTTTAAGCTCAAGGCGTAGCGGCCAAGCCTCTTGCACAACCTGTTAAACACGTCGTCGACAAGCCCCTCAACCTCAACGTAGGCCGCTCCACCTTCAACAGCCTCTTTAACCGCTGAGCTGAGTGCTGCCAGCTCCTCCTCTAGGCCCTTCTTGACCTCCTTAGCTAGGCCCTCAATGACCCCCTCCACGTTTACAACTACATCGCCAGCGCCGCTGTCGACCGCTTGAGCTACCACGTCTATTAGTGATGGTGGTGGCTTAGGCTTCTCGAACTTGACTAGAGGTATCTCCTGAAACTCAACTCTCCTACAGCTAAAGCCTAGCACGCTTAGACCTATGACTACGTTACCTGACAGAGCGAGCTCCGGTATTGGTATTCTCTCGACTGCAACCCTCTTCTCTAAGCTCTTGTCGGTTAGGCCTATGCAGGAGCACCAAGAGCACGAGAGGTCTAAGTTGCTTGTGAGCTTACCAGCTAGCTTGAAGAGCCTCCAGCACTCGCTTAAGCCGCTGAGCTTATCCTCGTAACCTACGAACACCCCCTTAACGCTCCTCAAGAGCTTAAACGCCTCTTCACAGCTTAGGCTTGAGGGGTTGGCTAGGAACTTGAAGGCAACCTCCTCCTCAACCTCTTTGAGGGGTACAGCAGCTCCACACCCCACGGCTATTGGACCTACAGATTCATCTACAACTTTCCTGGGAGCTCCCTCCAAGTCGTACTTAGCGCCAGAGTTTATCACGGTTAGCTTAATGCCTCATCCCTCCTCTATGGAGTCACAACTCAATGGACAGAAGACTGGCAACCCCATTATCTTGGCAGCCCCTTTAACCGTTACTCCGTATACTAGTGGATAAGTGCCCTTCTCCTCGCAGAGCTCGAGTAGGTCGAAGAGGGTGCCGTTGACTATGGCGCTGCCCGTTATGCAGGCCACGTCTGCCCACTCTATGGCCCTCGGGTTCTCGTCGCCACTCAATATCTTAACTCCAAACTTGACTTTCCCTATGTTCTCCGGGTTTAGGTCCGTCACGAGGACCTCCTTAAACCTAGATGAAGTGGCCTTCACGTGGCCCGGCTGAAAGCCTATGTGAGCTATTTTAACGTCTAGCCCAAACCTCCTCTCGATTTCGTCAGCTAGCATCTCACCACACCTTTCAGGTGCGTCCCTGCGGCAGTGGACTGTGCCGCAGATCTCTCCGCTCAGCGCCATCAAACAGTTTAGACAGGAGAATAGGAGGGCTCTACCCCTAGACCCCTCAACGTCGACTTGTAGTAGCTCTCTAACCTTACACCTCATCTGGGATGGCGTGTCCGTGAACGCTTGTCCATGAAAACCCCTGACCTCGCAGTCGACTATGATCTCCTTGCCCTTCATGAGCGCGTAGTCCCTAGATGAGAATGAGGCGTAGTCAGCTCCCAACACTCTGACGTTCGCGTACTCGTCTTCAACTCCCAGAGCTCTAGCCCTCCTAGAGGCCTCGTCTAAGAAGACCCTGTAGCTAGGCCTCTTCAAGCCAACCACCGCGTAACGCCACTTCAAGCTCCCCCTCGCTGAAAATAAATCTTCACTCCACGCTTAATTTATGGAGGATATGAGTGTAATAACGAGGTTTGACCCTTGGAGGGGCAAGCTGTGCACCTGTCCAGCTAAGTATAGCTTCTCGCCTTACACTGGCTGTAGCCACAGTTGCTTGTACTGCTACGCCTCATCGTACATCAGGGGCTTCTCGACCTCGAGGCCTAAAGTGGACTTAGAGCGTAGGCTCCTAAGGGACTTGGCTAAGATCGATAGGGAGCTGCCGATATCCATGGCGAACAGCTCAGACCCATACCCGCCAATGGAGCTTGAAGTAGGCCTCACTAGGAGGTGCTTGTCGATGCTCCTGCCTAGGGGCTTCAAGGTCATGATCATAACGAAGTCGAGCATAGTGGCTAGAGACGTGGACTTGATAAGTAAGGGGAACTGCGCGGTTAGCTTTACCATTACGACTCTCGACGAATCCCTTGCCTCCATAATTGAGCCTAAGGCGCCGAGGCCTAAGGAGAGGATTAAGGCCCTCAAGGCTTTAAGCGAGGCTGGAGTGCCCTGCGCCTTGAGGATAGACCCCATAATACCCGGCTTAAACGACGATGAAGAGCTCATAAAGAGGCTTGTTGACGAAGCTGTTAGAGCTGGCGTCAAGCACATCTCCTCGTCGACCTACAAGGCCAAGCCGGACAACTTCGCTAGGATGTGTAGAGCCTTCCCAGACAAAGAGCCATACTGGCGGCAGCTGTACCTCGAGGAGGGGGTTAAGATAGGGGGCTCCACGTATATGAAGGAGAGCTTGAGGCTTCAGCTCATGAAGATGGTCAAGGAGATCGTGGAGAGCCGAGGCCTAACCTTCTCAACGTGTAGAGAGGGCTTCCCAGAGCTCACGACGAGCTCGACGTGTGACGCAACCCACTTAATCCCAGTGAGAGTTAGGCCTAGAGGCTTAGGGTGAGCTGAGCTCCACCACTAAGCCCTCTCAGTCTCTCTCACTTTATCCTTGGGCTCCCACCTAAACCTCCATAGCCCTCGAGCGAAGTCCTCAACTGCCACCTCTAATGCTCCAGCTAAGGCATCTGATATGAGGGGTTCGTCGACAGCCATTGAGATCACGACGTCGACGTCAACCTCCCTAGACTCCACGTCAGCAACCACTTGGACTCGAGCGGATTTGGGTAGTATCCAGACCTTTAGGGGTCCTCCAGCAGCCTCGTAAACGTCCTCTCTCGCATCCTGAGGTGGCCATAGGTTTAGGTCTCTCGCAAGCCATGTAGGGATGAGCAGCTGAGGTGAAGGGGCCTCGTAGCCGCTGTTGAGTAGAGCTACAACTTCTCTAGCTAACCCGCCAACCTTAACTCTTAGCTTCAGCCTTACCGCCACTAGAGACACCCTTCGCCTTTATCCTGCCTACTCTAACCCTCTTCGCCTTTATCCTGCCTACTCTAACCATTAGGGCTCGTGATACAATTCCTCGACCACCCTTTTCTCCTTATCGAGTGGCTCTCGAGCTTACAGCACTTGAGTTAGCACTAGTAGGGCCCACACGGGTATGGTGAATGCGCTCCATACAAGCGGACTCCACTTAAACACCTTGTAGCCGTCTAATGGAGGTACTGGAATTAAGTTGAAGGCGGCTAGCCACAGGTTTGCTGTGAAGCCCATGCTGGCTGTTACGTAGAGGTAGAAGCCCATGTTCACGTGCATGAGCCCGTAGAATAGCGCCGCCAGCATTATGTTGGCTCCAGGGCCTGCCAACGATATCACCCCGTAGACCCTCTCGACCTGCTTGACCGATATCGAGGTCGAGATCGCGAATGGCGTTATGTAGACAGCTCCTGGAGCTGCAAATATGACCCTTCCACCTGAGGCTAAGGCCATTATGAGCGCCAGCATTAACCCCCAAACCCACATCCTGTACTCGGCTAGGCACCCAAACCTTTGAGCTGTAAATCTGTGCATGAGCTCGTGGAGGACGAAGCCTAAGCCCACGCCTATGAGGCTCGCTGAGAACATGAGGCTGAAGAAGCCTGAGTGCAGGTAGTAAGCTGAGAAGCAGAAGCTTATCACGATCCACGATACGGCGAGCTCTAGTACCTCTCTTAGAGTGAAGCCGTAGTACCTCCCATACCTCATGTAAGCCCACCCATATCTTAGAGACACTACTCTTGACTCGGCCACCTCAGTTAAACTTAGCTTAGTGGCTTACACTTCGAGCTTGGGTTAGCTCCACCACTATTCTGCTCCAGCGAGCTCTTAAGCCCCTCTTAAGCCTCTCCCTAACCTCGTCCCTGACGTCCTGCTTCGTCATGACAGTCTTGACGACAACCCCCTGCAGAGCCCTATCCACTGTGCACACGAGTAGGTAGCTTGACGTCCAGATGTAGATCTTCTGAGTTGACGCCTTGTAAAAGCCATCTCTCACGACGTTTCTAACTATGTCTGCTGCGACGACGTCACTAATCTTCTTAACCCTACTGCTACACCTCTCGATTAGCCTATGCACGGCGTGGCGGGTCACGTAAACCTTAACGACGCCCCTCTCCATAATCCTCTTCAGCACCTGCCTGCAGTCGACGTAGTCAGAGCACTCCTCGCTCACAGCGTAGCACTAATGCAGCTGCTAGATTAACCTTGAGCAGCTTGGCGAGCGCACAAGCTTAGAGCTTGGACTCTACGTCGCCGTGCCACATGGCCTCAAATATCCTCCTAGCCTCCTCAACCCCCACCTTCCTCGGGTTTACGTCGAGCATCCTCCTGCTCTTGAGCATGTTGCTCGCCAAGGACATTATGTCCTCCTCAGGCACACCTACGTCCTCAAGGGTTGTGGGGAGGTTTAAGTCTAGTAGGAGGTCATATACCTCAGCTACAGCTAGCTGAGCAGCTTCTCTAACGCTTAGCCCACTCACCTCAACTCCCATGGCGACAGCTATGTCAGCCAGCCTCTCCGGCACAGCAAGCGAGTTGAACTTCATGATGTAGGGCAAGGCTATTCCACAAGAGATCCCATGCGGAACTCTGTACTTGACGGCGAAGGCGTAGGCGGCAGCGTGACCAGCACAGTTGCCAGCGTTGCTGAAGGCGAGCCCAGCTAGTAGCGCCGCTTCGCTCATGGCGGCTCTAGCCTCTAAGTCCTCTCCGTCGGCATAGGCTCTCCTCAAACCCCAAGATATCAAGCTCACAGCCTCTAGGGCTAGTGGGTCTGTGTAGCTGTTAGCCCCCAAGGACATGTAAGCCTCAATGGCGTGGGAGAGGGCGTCGACTCCAGTTGATGCCGTCAGCCTGGGGTTCATGGTCACCGTGAGCTCAGGGTCCACTATGGCCACGTCGGCCACCACGTTGTCGCTCACCACTCCAACCTTCACCTCATCCTCCTCGGAGACCACGACAGCTACTCTCGAGACCTCACTTCCACTTCCAGCCGTCGTGGGTATGAGTATCAAGGGCAACCCCTTCCTCGGAACTTTATCAACGCCCACGTAGCTCCTCACAGGATCCCTATTGAGTGGAGCTATGGAGGCTATCTTAGCCATGTCCAAGCTGCTGCCCCCACCGAAGCCCACGACGACGTCGAGCCCCCTGGACTCAGCGAGCCTACGAGCGTGCTCAGCCACGCGCTCAGCCAAGCTCATGTCGGGCTCGGGCTCCACCTCACCGTAAACCTCCACTTGAACCCCAGCCTCCTCCAAGGGCTTCAGAACTCTGTCAACTCTCTTGGACTCAACAGCTCCACGGCCAGTTACAACAAGGGCTCTCTCACCGAATAGCTTAGCTAAGCCTCCAACTCTCTCTACAGCTCCACACCCCAAGACAACTTGGGGAGGAGCCCTTATCGAGTAGACTCTATATGCTTCGTGCCTCGGCAAGACAGGCACACTCCAGCCTGAGTTATGCTCTTCAACCTTAATTAAGCGTTAAGAACAAGATTTCTTTTACACTCGACCGATTAGCTTATCACTCTCCATGACCTTAATGATTAATTGGCAAGGGGGTTGGCGTTGAAGCTCCCGGTTGAGGTTGCCTCAATAGAGCTCAGCGACGACCTCCAGGAGCTCAGAGTTGATGGAAGGGTTTTTAAGCCCTCCACTAGGCTTGTAGGCGACTTAAAGCCTGTCTTGGCTAGCAGCGTAGATGAGAGCTTGCAGAGCGAGCCAGCTTACTTCATGTTTAGGTCGGTCTCGAGGGCTGTGGACGAGCAGCTATTTAAGTGCTTATGCTTGAGGTATGACATCACAGTGATACCTCCTCGAGTGCTCGGCGAGGAGTTCGTGAAGACCTTCGGCCACTACCACCCTACACCCTACGGAGACCTATCATACCCAGAGGTCTACGAGGTTCTAGTTGGCGAGGCTCACTACATACTTCAGAGGGAGGAGCGCGGAGCCATTAAGGACATAGTAGTCGTGAGGGCTAGGGAGGGGGATAAGGTGCTCATACCTCCCAACTACGGCCACGTCACGGTGAACCCCTCGAGCAAGATCCTCGTAATGGCTAACCTCGTCTCCTCCACCTTTAAGTCCATCTACGAGCCCTACAAGGCCAAGAGAGGTGCAGCTCTCTACGAGCTGGCTGATGGGAGGCTCCTCGCAAATGAGGAGTACGGCGAGACCCCCCGCTACAGGGAGGAGAAGCCCTTAAGGAATTTGCCCGGAGCAGCTGGTGGAGACCTCTACACGTCCTTCTTGAAAAACCCCCTCGCCTACAGGTTCCTGAATAACCCACTTCTCACTCCAAGGGTCTGGTAACATGAGGGTTACGTGCCTCTGCGGTGGTGTTGGAGCAGCTAGGTTCCTACAGGGGCTTGTACAGGTTGTTGAGCCTTCGAGCGTGACGGCCATAGTCAACACCGGCGACGACGTGGAGCTCAACGGCCTCATGATATCCCCAGACATAGACATAGTGATATACACCCTTGCAGGCGTAGTCGATGAGAGCAAGGGTTGGGGGTTAAGGGGGGACACCTTTAATTGCCTTAGGGCTATGGAGAGGTTCGGCTTAGAGACATGGTTTAAGCTCGGCGACATGGACTTAGCGACTCACATATTCAGGACAATGATGTTGAGGAGGGGCTTCAAGCTGAGCCAAGTCACGGAGGCAGAGCGCAAAGCCTTCAACGTGGAGGTCAAGGTGATACCAATGACGGACGACAAGGTCACAACCATAGTGAAGGTCGAGGGCGAGTGGGTTCACTTCCAAGACTACATGGTCAAGATGGCCTGTCAAGGAGTTGTAGAGGGAGTTGGCTTTAAGGGCATCGAGAAGGCTAAGCCAGCTCCAGGGGTTCTAGAGGCTATTAGGGAGGCTGATGTCGTCGTAATACCCCCAAGTAACCCAATTGTGAGCATAACCCCAATCCTCTCCGTACAGGGTGTTAGAGAGGCTGTCGAGAAGGCCAAGAGGGTTGTCGCAATAAGCCCCATAGTGGGTGGGAAGACCATTAAGGGGCCGGCGGACAAGCTCATGGCTGCCCTGGGCTTCGAAGTTTCACCTAAAGGAGTTGCTGAGATATATAAAGGCTTGGCGAAGTCCATGGTAATAGACGAGGTGGACCGCAACTACGCTCCAGCCATAGAGGAGATGGGTATAAAGGTTGGGGTTACAAATACGATTATGAGGGACCTAGAGGCCAAGAGGTCTCTCGCAAGTTTTGCCTTAAAGCTGGCTATGGGCTGATCGTGTTGACGGTAATCGAGAAGTATAGGGTGTTAATAGTAGTCGAGGGTATTGGCGAGGCTGAGGGGGAGCTTGTGAGAACCTATGCTCCTCTCACCATAGCCAGCATAGTCAAGATGCTGCCTGTCAGGTCTAGGGCCTACAAGCTCCCAGACAGGGTCTACATGGCCATAGGGCTGGCCCACGACGTGGAGAAGCCTAGGTCTCAAGTCTCGAGGGAGGACATAGCGTTTTGGCCTCAAGCATCAGCCATAACCTTCTTCATAAAGGACTCAAAGCTATCCCAACCTGTCAGCCTGATAGGTAAGGTGACTAGGGGGATAGAGGTCATAGAGGCTGTTAGAATGGGGACTCCAATAACCGTGCAGCTCCTAGAGTAGGCTGAGGCTGTAGCTCACTTATCACCAGCGAACTCGGTGAATGGTGGAGGCTTTTCGAGGCTTATTATGGGTATGGCGACCCACCCAGGCTTTGAGCCCTCTGACACCATTATCTGCTCGCTCCCCTCAGCCCTTATGAGGAGGTACTTGCCGCGTAGGGCTTCACTGCTCGAGTAGTAATAGAATATCGGCAGCCCATACATGTTGTAGTAGTCGTGGTAGACGGCGAATAGGCCATATATGTGCTCTCCCTTGTGCTCGAAGTGGACTATGTAGACGGACTGACCTAGAGTGAACATGGAGGCGGCGAACCTCGCTAAGTCGTTAATGCTCTTAACCTTAACTAGCGCTGTGCGCTCAAGCTTCCTCTCTTGAGGCATGTGGGGCACCTGCATAAACTATACCTTCAAGTTTTTAAGCTTTAACAACCTCAACGCTCAGGCTTGCTGAACACTATGCTCCTTGAGGTACCTCAACACGTCCTCGAAGTCCAGATCCCTCCACTCAACGTAGGCGTCTGCCACTGCAAACCAAGGCCCAGACCTGACGTTTAGGCATAAGACTAGGTCAGCATGCCCTGCAAGCCTCTTCAAGGAGTCTAGGCTACCGGTTGGTGTTGCAACTATAACCTCACGCGCCCCTTTAGACCTCGAGAAGTTGACAGCGGCCGACATGGTGTAGCCAGCTGCCACGCCGTCGTCGACTAGTACAACTCTCAAGCCCCTCAAGTCAGGGTGGGGTCTTCCACCCCTCAAAACCTCATTTCTAAGCTTTATCTCATTGAGCTGCTCCTCTATTGCTGCCTCAACCTCGTCTTGGCTAAGCCCTAAAGCTCTCACAAGCCCACCGTCAACGAAGACCCGTCCATCAGGGTCTACAGCTCCAAAGCCAGCCTCCCTATTCCACGGTATTAGGAGCTTCCTGCAAAGTATCAAGTCGAGCTTTGAGCCAAGCTTCTCAGCAACCCTTATGCCTACTGGCACCCCGCCCATGGGCACAGCTAGCACGTAGTGAGCTGAGCCCAAAACTTCTCTACAGGCCTCTCCAAGCTTGCTACCTGCTTCCCACCTATCTCTAAACACGTAGGTCTTGCCTAGGAGCTCCTCGTCGTATACCAGCTTACCCCTCCTCTCAAGCTTCAATAGCCCCTAATCCTCCAAGCTCATAGAGTTCTGAGGTCCACTATCTTCTTGGCCTTGCCTCCAGCCTCGCTCGCCAAGGTTCCCTCCTCGCATAGCTCTATGTCCATTGTGAGCAAGGTCTCCTCCTTGATCTTCGAAGCTATCTCCCTCCTAGCCGCCTCTAGGTCCCCCCTCTTCATGAAGTCCTTGTCCACCTCGACCCTCAGCGTGACCCTGTCAACGCCGTAGAGGACTAACTGAAACTCCCCAACTACATATGGGAATTGGAGGAGGACCTTCTCTATGGTTGAGGGGTATAGGCCGACCCCTCTTATCTTGACCATGTCGTCGAGCCTGCCCTTAATCCACGATATCTTCGGGTGAGTTCTCCCACATCCACACTTCTCATAGGGCAGGAGCCTAGCCACATCCCCCGTCCTATACCTGATGAGCGGTAGGGCTTCTCTCCACAGGTTTGTTATGACTATCTCGCCTTCCTCACCTGGGCTTAGAGGCTCTCCAGTCTCTGGGTCCACTATCTCTATTATGAAGCTGTCAGCCCAGAAGTGGAGACCTGTCTTCTCAGAGCACTCAATGGCTATTCCGGGCCCTCCAGCCTCAGCTAAGCCGTAGTTGTTGTAGGTGTCTATTTGAAGCCCATCCTCAATCCTCTTCCTCGACTGCTCAGTCCAAGCCTCTGCCCCTAAAACCCCAACTCTCAGCTTTAAGTCCACCTTGGGCTTAAAGCCGAGGTTGTGCATGGCCTCTATGAGCCTCAAGGCGTAGGAGGGGACTGCGTGGAAGCTTGTGGTTCCAAACTCCTTCATGGCTTGAAGCTGCCTCTCAGGTGAAGCTGGACCAAATGGCACTACTGTCGCGCCTACCTTCATGGCCCCCTCGACGTAGCCCAGCCCACCCGTGAACATGGCTTGCTGAGTAGTGTTTTGAAACACGTCGCCCTTGCCTATCCCAGCTGACGTCAAGTTCCTAGCGACCAAGTTCATCCAGTAGTCGAAGTCCCTCATGGTGTAGCAAGTCACAACAGGCTTCCCCTTCGTGCCAGACGACGTGTGAATCCTCACGACCTCACTTAGAGGGACGGCTAACAGGCCGTAGGGGTAGTTGCCTATGAAGTCCTTCTTGAACGTGAAGGGGAGCTTGTGGAGGTCCCCAATACCCCTTATGTCGCTGGGCTTCAAGCCCGCCTCCTTCATCTTAGCCCTATAGGCCGGGACCTCCCAAGCCCTCTTAACCATCCACTTAAGCCTGCGAGACTGCTCTTCCTCTAACTCCTTTAGCGGCTTGGTCTCCCACTCCTTATCCCAAAACTTGGGTTTACCCAACTCCTTTACCTCCAACTATGCGGCTACGCGCAGCCCCAGAGAGTGTAGCCTCAAGCTTAGGCATACGGAAGCCCATAGGTGAATTGTATGTGCGTATTTAAAGGTTAAGTCCTTCCTCAAAGAGTTGCTGAGCGAATAGGATTTAAGAGGTATTACTAATTGAGAGTTGGATAGGACGTGGATAGCCGTGTCGAGCATGGAGAACCTTAAAGCGTTTTACGCCGCTCTAGACGAGATACTCGCCTTCCTGAAGGACTTGAAGGATAAGCTGGATAGGTCTCAAGTTGACAAGATGATTGGGATGCTGCTTGAGGCTTGGGGTTGGGGGAAGATAACCCTCATAGTCGGAGCTGGCAGAAGCGGCTTAGTCGGCAGGGCATTTGCCATGAGGTTGATGCACCTAGGCTTCAGGACCTACGTTGTGGGCGAGACCATAACCCCCGCCATAGGCCCTAACGACGTGCTAATAGCGATATCGGGGTCGGGCTCTACGGGCGTCGTTGTGACGGCGGCTGAGGCAGCTAAGAAGGTTGGAGCAAAGGTCATAGCAGTGACCTCCTTCAAGGACAGCCCTCTCGCCAAGCTCGCAGATCACATAGTGATAGTCCCCGGCAGGACCAAGACGGCTAGGGAGGAGGACTACTTCTCTAGACAGATACTCGGCATACACGAGCCTCTAGCTCCTCTAGGCACGCTATTTGAGCTTGGATGCGCAGTCTTCCTAGACAGCGTAGTGGCTGAGCTCATGTATAGGCTGGGCAAGTCAGAGGTCGAGATGAAGTTTAGGCATGCAATAATAGAGTGATTAGTGGATGTTCTGAGAGCCTTCAGCCCTCAGCGTCGCTCATAATGCTCCTCCAGTCCACGTACTGTGGGAACAGCTTCTTGACCATGCCTATCCTCTTAGAGTCCTGAGGCTTGATCCTGCCGCTTATCCTGTGTATCATCTGAACAGTTGTGTAGGTGTCGTAGTTGACGAGTATGAGTGGAACCCCCTTCTCCTCCGCCTTAGCCATGACCTTGGAGCTGGGGTATATGCCTCCAGTCAGCACCATAGCGACTGTGGGGGTCTCCAAGACCGACAGTATAAGGTCGGACCTATCTCCTCCAAGTATCACAAGCTTGTTTGCAGACCTCCTAGCGTAAGTCAAAGCAGACTCGCACCCCATAGCCCCTACGAGTATGGTGTCGTAGGTTGCATCAACCTTATCCGTAGCAGCCAGTATCTCGCCCTTGAGCGCTTCAGCTATCTCCCTAACATTAGGGTTTAGTAGCCCAGGAGTCTCGGGGATCACCCCGTAGACCTTAACTCCTCTCTCCTCTAGGAGGGGCACCATGTCCTCCTTGACGTGTTGCTGGAGGTAGTAGGGGGTGAAGTTGAGGATTACTCCTTGAAGCTTAGCGTTAAACATCTCTATGAGCCTCTTCTCAGCGAGCACTTTATCGACGAACTCGTCTGAAGAGGCCTTCACGACCAGCAGGATGCTTGCTCCAAGCCTAGCCGATATCTCGGGTGCTGAGAGCCCAGCTGACAAACCCATCTTTGTGTCTCTCAAGCCCCCTATCACTACGACATCGAAGCCCTTCTTGACCTCCTCGTAGGACTTAGCTATAACGTCCATACCTCTATCCCTGATCTTTATCAACTTCTCGACGAAGTGCATGTCGACTATTATGGGGCACAACACATCGTAGGAGTGGGGTAGGTTTAGCACGCTCTTCATGAGTATGACGTCCTCGTCCATGGGCCTGCCCTCAACCGACGTGCCGGCCCACCCTATGGGCTTCATGTAGCCTACTCTAAACCCCTCATCTAGGAGGCATAGGGACAGTCCTAGGGCAACTATGGTCTTGCCAGCGTAGACGTCGGGTGAAGTCACGTATATTCCCTTAACCATCCTCACCACCATATCTTCGCATCCACAACTAGACATCCCTTAAACTTCTCATATACGAATAGCGGATTAATATCGATTTCCTGAATTTCTCTGAACTCCATGGATAGCATGGAGATCTTCAGGAGGGTCTCGACAACGGCCTCGATGTCTGATGGAGGCTCGCCCCTAAAGCCCTTGAGGAGCCTGTAGGCCTTAGTCTCCATTATCATCTCCACGGCTTCACTCCTAGTCAGTGGGGCTAATCTAAATGAGACGTCTCTGACGAGCTCTACGTAGACTCCTCCAAGACCGAACATTATTAGAGGGCCGAACTGAGGGTCTCTGTGCATGCCGACTATGACCTCCTTCCCCTGAGGGGCCATGGAGCTCACGACTACGCCGTAGACAGCTGCTCCAGGCATGAACCTGGCGACGCTGGCCATGATCTCGTGGTATGCGAGCTTCACCTCAGCTGGTGTTAATAAGCCTATCTTGACCCCTCCAACGTCTGACTTGTGGGTTATGTGGGGTGAGGCTACCTTCAAGACAACTGGGTAGCCTATGGCTTCAGCTGCCTCAACAGCCTCCTCGTCGCTTCTAGCCAGTATTGTGGGGGCTGTCCTTATGCCGCATGCCCTCAGGATCTCGCAGACCTCGTCCGGCATCAAGAACTTCCTCTCATCCCTCTTGGCTCTATCCAAGATCTCCCTTATCAAGTCCCTATCTATGGGATACCTCGGGTAGCCCTCCCTCAACCTCTTCAGCTGCTCCTCCTTGACCTCCTCGTACCTTATGAGGGATGAAAGGGCTTTCACGGCTCTCTCAGGGGTTTCGTAGTTGGGTACCCCGCCCTCCCTAAGGATCGATATGGCTTTTGCCAGCCTCACCCCACCCATGAAGCTCGCGACGACGGTCTTACTGGGGTTCTTGGACTTGAAGTCTACGAGGAGCTTCGCCACCTCCTCGGCCTCAGTCATCGCTTGAGGGGTAAGTATGACCACGAATGCGTCTAGGTCCTCCCTGCTCGACAGTATCTTGAGAGCTGCCTCATACCTATCAGCCTTAGCATCCCCTATGAGGTCTATGGGGTTGTGGATTGAAGCTGCTGGCGGCAAGACCTCTCTAAGCCTCCTAGTTATCTCAGCTCCGAGCTCAGCCAGCCTGAGCCCGAGTCTACCACAGGCGTCGGCGGCTAGTATTCCAGGGCCTCCAGCGTTTGTTACTATGACGACGCTTCTATGCTTGGGTATGGGCTGAGTTGCAAAGCAAGTTGCTGAGTCGAAGAGGTCGTCTAGGCTCTCAGCCCTTATGACGCCGAACTGCCTAAACGCTGTGTTGTATGCGACTTCGCTTCCAGCCATTGAGCCAGTGTGGGATGAAGCAGCTCTGGCACCAGCTTCCGTCACACCGGACTTCAGGGCTACGATGGGCTTCTTGACTGAGACCTCCCTAGAGACCCTTATGAACTCCTCGCCCTTGTTTATGCCCTCCAAGTAGAGGACTATCACCTTGGTCTCAGGGTCTTCCGCTAGAGCCCTCATGTAATCTATCTCGTCTAGATCCGCCTTATTGCCCAAGCTGATTATCTTGCTGAACGCCAAGCCATCTATGGGAGCCCTATCTATGAGAGCTGTTAGGAGAGCTCCGCTCTGAGAGACTAGTGATATGTGTCCCTTGAGAGGCATTAAGTGGGCGAAGGAGGCGTTGAGCCCTATCGACGTGTTTATGTAGCCGAGGCAGTTGGGCCCCAAAACCCTCATTCGATACTTCTTCGCTATCGATATGAGCTCAGACTCCCTCCTAGCCCCTTCGACACCCGTCTCCTTGAAGCCAGCCGATATCACGACGAGCACCTTGACTCCAGCCGAGCCGCAGTCCTCGGCTACTTCAAGCACTCTCTCTGCTGGCACTACTATGACCGCCATGTCGACTGGCTTACCTATATCGGTAACCCTCGGGTAGCACTTCAAGCCGAGCACGCTATCAGCTTGAGGGTTTACTGGGTATATCGCGCCCTTAAAGCCTCCTTCAACCACGTTTTTAAGGACTGCGTGGCCTACCTTTCCCTCTCTCCTCGAGGCGCCCACTACGGCGATCGACCTTGGGTTTAAGAGAGGCTCGAAGCCTCCTTCTTTGAGGGACTTGCTCAAGCTTTAATCACCAACAGCTGAGGGAAGCTCTTAAATAGCTCATAATCAATTCAAGGAAGGGCTAAAAAAGGTTAACTCAGCTGAGTCGGGGTCGAAGCTCTTGCCGTCTAG
>QMSN01000005.1 GCA_003650865.1 Thermoprotei archaeon | reverse complement strand
TTGCTCGGCAGGTTGAAGATAGTAGTGGAGAGGTGGATTGAGGAGGCCAAGCTCAGCCACCTCAGGGGTAAGCTGGAGCTCTCAAAGGTTCTGCTCTACGTCTTGGCGTCCAATATACTCAGCGAGGCCGACAAGAAGGAGTACGTGACCGTGATACTGGAGGAGCTCGGCTTATCCTCTTCAGACCTTGTGAGGAGCGCTTTGGAGGGGCGATTTGACGTTGTGGAGGCCTTCGTGGCCAACTACATGAACGAGGTTCACGTCAAGATGAGGAAGGTCGAGGAGAGGCTTGAGAGCCTGAGGCTCATGGAGCCTGAGGAGGAAGCTGAAGAAGTCGAGGTAAAGGAGCCTGAGGAGGAGTCGCCTCTAGGCTCTTAGGGTTATCGATGATGCTCACCCGCTTTTCTACCTAGCCAATCCAAGATAGCCTTTATTAGGAGCTCTTCTCCTCTAAAACCCCAGCGGCGGACGAGGTAGGTATCCCGCCGTTACTCCGCTGAAGCCTAGGTTATGCGAAGCAAGCGAGGCGATTATGAGCTTGCTCAAGCCTAGGCTGAGGAGAAATTCTCCCTCCCCTATGAGCGAGGAGGGGGTTTCGTCGTGGCCAAGTCCAAGTCGAGCATCTTGAAGTTAAGGACTGTTAAGGTAGCGGTTGTCGCAGCTGCCTACGCTGCGACGACTGTTCTCCTAGCACCAATATCATTCGGGGCTTTTCAAGTTAGAGTCAGTGACGTGATGATGCCCATACCCTACCACCCAATGCTGGGCTTCAACGGGGTCATAGGCTTGACCATAGGGTGCCTCATAGCCAACTTGGTGTCGCCCTTCGGTGTGTGGGATGTGGTTTTAGGGACTCTAGCCAACTTGGTATCGGCCACGCTAAGCTATCTAGCTGGTAGACTCATGCCTCGCAGTGTAATAGGCAGGCTAGCCGCGGTCTCAGCTCCTCTAGTGGTTGTGACGCTTCTCATAGGCTACGTCCTACTACACTTGATATACCTAGAGCCTGCATATGTGGCTGTTCCAGGGGTCTTAGCTGGTGAAGCTGTGAGCGCTGGCTTAGGAGGCTACCTCCTCCTTGAGGCTATGGATAGGAGGTGGAGGTATGATGCGAGGAAGCTCAAGTGATGCGAGTGACCTAGTCATTAAGTTGCTAGATGTCTCGGTGGAGCTTGAGGGCAAGCAGGTGCTTAAAGACGTAAGCCTAGAGCTTGGTAGAGGAGTTCACGTGATACTAGGGGCTAATGGCAGCGGCAAGACTACGCTTCTCAAAACGATAGCTGGCCTCATAAAGCCTGCTAGCGGCAAAGTCCTAGTCTTCGGGAGAGAGGTGTCAACTCTATCGAGGAGAGAGGCCTCTAGGCTCATCGGGTACTGCTGGCAAAACCCTCTCTACGGCTTCTTCGAGGAGACTGTTGAGCGTGAGGTGCGCTTCATACTTGAAAACCTCGGGGTAAGCGGAGAGTGGAGCTTTGTGTCAACGTTGGGGGTAGAGGAGCTCATGGATAGGTCGCCGTTTAGCTTAAGCGGAGGAGAGGCTAAGCGTGTCAGCATCGCAAGTGTCATAGTAGCTGACCAGCCTGTGCTCCTGCTAGACGAGCCGTTTGAGGGCTTGGACTACAGAGGGGTTAAAAGCCTAGTAGGCCTAGTCGAGAGATTTAGGCTTCACGGCAAGACAGTTCTCCTAGCTACGCATAACCCCCTCATAGCCGACAAGCTCAAGCCCGATACCTACACGATACTACACGAAGGTATGGTCAAGGCCCACGGATCATGGCCTGTCTCAGACGAGATCCTAGAGCAGCTCGACATAACGCCAAGGAGATGGTGGCTTGCCGTCACTGCTTGACGTGGTCAAGATCCAAAGGATGAATAGCTGGCTTCACAAGCCCCCCTTAACGCTAGTGAAAATAGCGCTACTAGCTTTGACCGTGGCAATGGGCTTAACGCCGATGAGGCTGGAGGCATCACTCATACTCCTCGCCTTTCACATAGCCCTTCTCTCAAGCATAGGTGTATACCGGCTACTCGTCGAGGTGGCTAAGCTCTACGCTCTATTCATGGCTGTAATCGTGCCTCTAAGCCTCTTAGGCGGCGCCTCTATAAGCTACATATTAGGGCTCGTCGCCTACACGGCTGCAACCATGATCTCCTTCTTCACCTTCATCGCTACAACCCCCACGAGCAGCATTGAGAAGCTTTTGGGCAGAACCTCGCTAACATATTCGTACTTAATGTTCACATCATCTCTAAACGAGCTTAGAGAGGTTATAGACGCGTTTAAGGCGAGAGGCTACACATTTAAGCTCTACAAGCCCTGGACGGTCATACCCGTCTTCATATCCTTCATCTCCTTGACGGCCGTCAGGATGAGTTTAATAGAGGACTCGCTCAAAGCCAGGGGCGTGGATTGAGATTTCCACAAGGCAGATATCACGCCTCGTAGCAAATGGCTTAAGCTCCAGACTCGTAGAAGCTGACCGAGCTTCAAGCTCTAAAAGAGATTTAGCATCAAGACCTAAACTATTTACCTCAAACTATGCACCAATAAGCTTCTATACCTCCTTACACTATACTATATACGGTGAGCAGGTTTGACATATAGGGTTATTGTTGATAGAGCGAAGTGTGTTTCATGTAAGGCTGTTGCAACTATATGTCCTCAGGTCTTCGTCATGGGTGAGGATAACGGGAAGAGTAGGGTTGTAGATCAGTATAGCAAGAAGTTGACTGATGAAATTTCTATTGGCGAGATCCCCGACGAGCTTTATGAGTGTGTTAAGGAGGCTGCTGACTACTGTCCCGTTAACGCCATAGTCATAGAAAAAGTGGAGTAAAGCTCACCTTGCAAATCTTTCTTTTAGCTTTGCCGATGCCTTAACCATGTTCGACAGCTTCTCGTACACGACCTGAACGGCTTGCTCTATGGGTAGGGCTTCAAGTAGACCTTTAAAGCCACAGTCGGGTGCGAACACAACTTTGCCTTGGTACTTCTCAGCTGCTTGAACCATGAGCTTCTCTATCTCCTCCACTTCTTCGATCCTTACTCTTTCGTCGAGGGGCTTCACCGTGACTACGCCTATGCCCAACATCTTGCCACTTTGAACTAGGTTGCTGGGCGTGTAGGCATCTAAGTTCTGTGGTGAGCCAGCGACTTCGTGGTGTATGACGTCAACGTCGAGGTTTAAGGTCACTCTGTGTAGCCCCCTTGCGTCACCACATATGTGTATCCCTCTCTCAACTCCTTTCGGCACTTTTCGGAGGGCTCTATTGAGGCAATTGACTACAAACTTATCCTCGTATCCGCTCCAGAGGGCGTAGTACGTCATGGGTTCATCTATGAACGCTACTTCAACCTCCTCGTGACTACAAGCGCAAGCTACGATTTCGCCTATAGCGTCCGCGAAGCTCTCAACTATGTCTGGATAGGCTAAGGCGTTCTTGTCGAGAAACTTGACTAGAGAGGATAGGGTTAACGGGCCGGTTACCTGGACTTTAAGCCTACCTTGAACGCCCATCTCCTTAAGGGTGTTAATTGCCAACACAGCCTCTTGAACTATGGAGGGCTCTCGTGGGGGCTCTATAGGTCCAACCAAGACGTATTGTTCACCTTGCCTCTTAAGGCCCTTACCCCTCTCAGCTATATCTCTGAGGAATATCTCGCAGAAGTCCTCAAGCTGAGGTAGAGCTGGGTAGTCCACACCAGCTTCAACTTGCAGTTTCAAGCTCCTCTTAAACTCCTCAATGCCAGGGGGTAGAGGGAAGCTGCCTATGGTGGTTGTGGTGAGGGGCTTCAAGCTCTCACCACGTTAGCTTCCAGCTCAGCTTAGATAAGCATTCCGTGGTTAAGCACATGCTTTAGGTGGGTATTTCTGCTCGCTCTTCAATTAGGAGTGGTGTGGAGGGTCTTGAAGGCAAGATCTTGGAGTTGCTGGCTCGTAGGAGCTACGATGAGGCTGATAGAGCTACTAGGCTCTTCGTCGAGCAGTTGAGGTCTTGGGCTCTCACCCTTAGTGAAGAAGAGGTGTGGAGGTTTGTAAACGAGGTTACTGGGGGGTTGGGCTATACAGAGGAGGATAGGGATGTCTGTAGGGTTGCTCTATGCGGATCCTTGATATCGTGGGCTGAGGTCGTCAAGGACGGCTTCAAGGTATTGGAGGTGGGGACAGGCCTTGGAAGAACATGTTACACGGTGCTCTTCACAGCTAGGCCCTCGCTCTACCTATCCATAGATAATTCCCCGCAAATACTGGCGCTAGCCCTCTATAGAAACCCCTATGAGGCGTTTAGGAGAGCTCTTGGAGCCAGCTGCGTTAAGCTGTGCTTGTGCGACGCCGTCAAGGCCGTCAAGGCGCTGAGAGAGGAGTTCGACCACGTAATTCATGATGGAGGTCCCAACCCCAATAGGAACCCTAAGCTCTACAGTGAAGAGCTCCTAGAGGATCTAGCTCGAGTTCTTAGGCGTGGAGGCACGATGTCTGTATTTGCTGGTAGAAACAAGTCGTGGCAGGACAGGATATACCTCACTCTGAGGAGCCTGGGCTTCGACGTTTCATCAGTCTCCTTCCCATTCTCGCCAGTACTAGTTTTTCACTGCGTTAAGAAGTAGTTGATGGTCCCCGGGGTGGGATTTGAACCCACGGCCACTCGGTCTCGGCCGACGGGCCCTCATTGCGGCGGGAACCCGCCCCTCAACCCGCGCATAAGCTACAGCCGAGCGCTCTACCACTGAGCTACCCGGGGCTTCTTTAGAACTCCACTATCTTCTGGGTGTCTTAAGCTTTACTTCGCAATAAGGCTTTTTAACCTCGAGGAGAGGAGATTACCAGTTGACGGTGAGCTTATGGAGGGCAAGCCCATAGCTGTCAGCGTTGGCATTGTGCTCCTCGCTCTAGCCATAGGTGCGATAACGGCGGCTTTCACAATACACGCTGTGGGGGAGGGGTGGCTTAACATAAATAAGCTCATAGCGTCTTATGGGGCTTCATCTAAAGTCGTGTTCTTCTGGAGCTGGGCCGGCATAGTCTTCCTCATGTCGCTGCTAATCGTCGCTCTAGTCTACGCAGCTTACAACGCGTTCGCTCGCTCTTAGTTAGTGGAGCCTTGAGAGGAGGGCTTCAACGGCTTCTCTCACCGTCGCCTCTTCACCTATTGTGAACATCTCTATCCCTTCAGCCCTCAACTTCTCCTCAAAGTCTCTCTCGAACTCACAAGCCACAACGAAGTTTATGCCCATGTTTGAGAGAACTCTTGGTATCACATCGCGTGCTTGTCCACCATAGGTGAATATAGGTGCTCTAAAGACCAGGCATCCTCTAACCTCTCCGCGGTCGATGTTCACAACGGTTATGGATCTAGCGGCCTCAATCCTCATGGATACGAGATCCTCCATCCCTCCAGCTCCAATGCAGGGAACAGCCACTTTAATCAAGGCATTTCGCCGCTTAATCTGCTCAGCTCTTCCTGTTAAACCTTAGGCGGCTAAGAAGTTAGGGTTTATGGCGCCCCGGGGAGGACTCGAACCTCCGACCAACGGGTCTCCGTCATCCAGCCGATAACAGCCCGCTGCTCTGCCTATCTGAGCTACCGGGGCTTACCGCTACCATATATTAAAGCCTCGTTAAAACTTTACTGGTCTAGCTAGAACTCCTTTGGCTCCTTCGGCTTAACTTTTAGAGAGGCCTCGTAGAGCCTCTTCAAGTAAAGTATTTCAGCTGAGTGCTCAACCATGCATAGTATCTGGTAGGTGTGGTCTATGAACTTGGAGGAGGCGAAGACCCCGTGCCCCCTCACTATGACAGCCCAGTGCCTCGTAAGGGCATCAGCGACTTCTCTAGCCAGCTTAGGGGAGCCAGGTCTACCCTCAACTATGGGGATCCTCTTCAAGACGTGGTATCCCTCCGAGTCTGGCGGTATGAGCTCATCTAGGAAGAATGATAGAGCCACTGAGTATGGTGGGTGCGCGTGGAGTATAGCTAGGTTACTCGTCTTCAAGTAGACCTCTCTATGTATGGGCGTCTCAGTTGAGGCTATTATATCCCTACTAGAGGGTCTATCCACGGGAACCCTGACGACATCTTCGGGCTTGAGGTTTTCAAGTGAGCATGCATGCCTCGTGATCCACATGTTCCTTCCGGACCTAACACTCAAGTTGCCCCCGTGAGCTGTTACGTAACCTCGACGAGCGAGCCTCGAAGCATATTCCTTCAAGACCTCGTAGATCGCCCTATCCATGCTGCTCACCCGTGAACACCTCCACTCAAACCAAGCCTAGACAGAGTCTCCTGGGTCGGCTTACCCTCATCGCTCCACCCCCTCACCTCGTAGTACGCCTTGAGCATGTCATGATAGGGCGGAACTCTGCCAGCTATAGGCCCCTCTGTGAGGGGCCTTAAGAGCCTAGGTGGCAGTAAGTCGTCTCTCCACGTGAACCCCTCTCTCAAGTTGAACATCCTAGCTAGGTTCCACACCCTCTCGCCAACCATCAGAAGCTCCTCCTTGGAGAATTGGACACCAGTGACTGCGTTGACTAGTAGGCTTATGGGCTCCTCGTCGAACTCCACTGCGAAGTGCTTACACATGACTAAGCAGTCGTACAGAGCCGCTAAGTCTTGAGTGTACTTGACGAGAGCAGGCTTCTCATAGAATGAGAACCTGTCGACGAGATTCGGCACCCCTATAACCTCGAAAGCTATGGTCCAGCTCCTCAAGTGGCATGCCCCTCTATACGATGTTCCATAGGACAGGGCCATGCCATAGGCCCCTCTAGGATCGTAGGCCGGGACTTCAAGTCCCTTAACAGTCACTGAAACTTCGGGAACCCCATGCTTAGTGGCGAGCCTCTTAGACCCCTCAGCTAGGTCTCCGCCTAAACCCCTTCTGTAGGCGGTGTCGATGATTAGCTTCTTCAGCTTGTCGACCTCGCCCCACTTAACATCTGCCCTCACAGCCTCCATCTCGATTAGCTCTAGTAGGCAAGCTAGAGTGCCGCCCATTGATATCGTGTCCAGTCCAAGCTCGTTGCACAAGTAGTTCATCTCAGCTAAGCCCTCTAAGTCGTCGACCATTAGCATGCTTCCCAGGTTTACCACGCTCTCGTACTCAGGCCCATCGCCAGACGCTTTCGCTGTCCTCGTAGCCCTCTTGCAGACTATGGGGCAGTTGTAGCAACCCCTCCTTCCCACGGTGAGCTTTGAGTTCAGCTCTTCAGCGGATATGCGCTCAGCTCCTTCAAATATGCTCTTAGAGAAGTTCATGGTTGGAAGAAGCCCCCAATCGTTGATCACTGTGAGCAGCGCGCTTGTCCCCAAGTTTTTGAGGGCTCCTCCCAAGTAGGGGTTCCACGTGATCCTGACGTTCATGTTCTCGAGGAGCTGATCTAGCTTCTCGGGATGAGCTTCCTCAACTCTCTTGGTGCCACTTGCGACTACAGCCTTAAGCTTCTTAGACCCCATGACAGCGCCTAGCCCTCCTCTACCTGAGGCGTGGCCATTATCACCCATGATTGACGCTATCTTGACGAGGTTTTCACCTGCAGGGCCTATCGCTATGGCTGAGCACTTAAAGCCATGCCTTGACCTCAGCTCCCTTATGACCTCTGAAACCTTTAGCCCCCATAGATCTCTAGCTGAGAGCACATCAGCTCCATCATCGTACACGTGTATGTAGACTGGCTCTTCTGAAGAGCCGTGGATCAGTAGAGCGTCGAAGCCAGCTCTCTTAAAGAATAGTGGGAAGAAGCCTCCACACGTGGAGTCAAACACCGTGCCAGTCAAGGGCGACTTGGAGGTTATGGTTATTCTAGAAGCTCCGTAAACTCTGCTTCCTGTGAGGGGGCCTGCAGCCATGATTAGCCAGTTTTCAGGTGATAAGGGGTCCATCCTCGGCTTAGTGAGCTCATATAGCCATTTAACTCCGAAGCCCGAGCCTCCCACGAACTTCCTTAAGAAGTCGAGCTTCAACTCCTCTACGTAGACCTCCTTACTGCTCAAGTCGACCCTCAGCGCCCTCCCCCACCATCCTCCACGCGCTTCCACGCTCATCAGCCACGCTCCTCTTCTAGAGCGTTATTGAGCTAAGTCGACTTTAATGCCTTTACCCTCTTAATAGCGGTTAGGGGTAGCAGTGATAGAGCTGCCACCATGGACGCCAGTGCTAGTGGTGAAGCTATAGTGCCTGTAGCGTCGGCTAGAGCGCCTGAGGCTATGGGTGATGCTATCGACCCTATGCCTAGGAACAGCGTCCAGAAGCCCACGACTTTACCCGCGTTTTCCTCGCCGAAGTACTCCGAGGCGCATGAGCCATAGAGGGGCCATATGGCGCCATAGGCTAAGCCGAATATAACTGCTGACGCCATAACTGCTTCAACTGTTTTGAGCAGAGCTATTAGAGAGCTCACCACGACCAAGCCGTTGCTGAGGACTATAACCCTCCTCCTATCGCTAACCCTGTCTGAGAGGGCTGGCAGAGTTAGGGCTCCTGCGACGCCGCCAACAGCTATGAGCGATATGAGCCATATGGATATCCAGCTTCCAGCTCCAACCTCCTTAATCGAGTACATGGGGAGGTACGTGAAGGGCACGAGTATCGCGAACCCCACGAGCATGTAGGATACCCCTACAAGCCAAGCATCTACGTCTAGGTAGAGCTTCTTCACGTGGCCTTTCCCGCTCAAGTAGATGTTGGGGTTCTCTTGAAAAGCTAAGAGGACTATGAGGGCTACGAGTAGGCTGATGACACCAAGTATGAGCCAGCAAGTCCTCCAGCTGTAAGCGTCGAGGATGTAGGGGGTCACTAGAGAGGTTACGCCGAAACCTGTGCATATCCCCACGATCATGAACCCTAGGGCCAACCCCCTCCGCTCCCTGCTAAACCATCTCTGTGTAGCTGCTGATACAGGCGTCCAAGTTCCCGCTGCTCCTACACCAGCTAGGCCATACCACATGCATGCTTCGAGCAGGCTTTTTGAGAAGCTGAGCATGAGTGAGCCTAGACCCATGAGGGCGCACCCCATCACAACTATGGGCTTGGCGGTGAACCTATCAGTTAAGCCACCCATTATGGGGGAGAACACCATGTAGGCTATGAAGTAGCTTGTGAATATTGCTCCTCCCAGCTTGAGCTCTGTTAAGCTTAGGTCGACCACCATTGATGGCAATAGAGCCCCGTAGTCGTACCTTATGGCGTAGGCTATGAACATGACGGCAAATCCAGAAGCCAACGCAGCAGCTCTACTAGCCAAGTTGACCAGCCTTCAAGAGTGCAGTGGATACCCCTTTATAGCTAACGCGTATTAGTCTCTATGATGCTAACGGTGAGGCCCATAGGCTACGTGAAGTCCCCCTACAAGAGGAGGGAGGAGTCTCCTCCTCAAGGGAGGTTCTCGGGGAAGCTAAGTGAGATCGAGATTTTCAGGGAGTACGAGGAGGGCTTGAAGGACATAGACCTCTTCAGCCACTTAATAGTGCTCTACTGGGCTCATGAAAGCTCTGAGCTCAAGCTTCAAGTCTTGACGCCTCACGATAAGGCAAGTCACGGTGTATTTGCCACTCGCAGTCCGAGTAGGCCTAACCCCATATGCCTCTGTGTTGTGGAGCTCGTGGAGAGGAGGGGGTGCACCCTCCTAGTTAGGGGGTTGGATGCCGTCGATGGAAGCCCCGTCATAGACATAAAGCCCTACATACCGGTCTTCGACTGCTTCCCTGAAGCTAGTATGGGGTGGCTTAGATCATTGAAGACTAGGAGGTGAAGCTCTTGGAGGTCAGGCTCCTAGCCTTCGACAGCATGGGCGTTAGGTCCATGGCAACCCTCATAACGACGAGGGATCTGAGGTTGATGATAGATCCGGGTGTGGCGTTAGCGCCATACCGCTATGGCCTTCCACCTCACCCCATTGAAGTTGAGAGGATGAACTCCTCCTGGCAGCTCATAGCCGACGAGCTTGTGGACTGCAGCCACGTCGTGGTCACCCACTACCACTACGACCACCACGAGCCCGACAGCCCAGAGCTACTAGTTGGGAAGAGCGTCTACGTTAAGCACCCCACGCAAAACATAAACTTCAGTCAACGCAGAAGAGCGGCCTTCTTCTTAGCTAAGATTAGGGAGGCTGGTGGAAGCTACGAGTACGCTGATGGGAGAGTTATGAAGGTGGGCTCCACTACGATAAGCATATCCCACCCAGTGCCACACGGCGTCAACACTAAGCTGGGCTACGTCGTTATGGTATCTGTCGACGACGGCGATAGCAAGGTGCTTTACACCTCAGACGTGGAGGGGCCATCACTCGACGAGCAGGTGGACATAGTGCTACGCGAAAAGCCCAATATTCTGATACTCGACGGCCCCATGACATACATGCTGGGCTACAGGTACTCACAGGCGAGCCTTGAGGCCTCCATAAACAATATGGTCAGGATAATAAGGGAGACGCCCGTTGAGATCATGGTGGTCGAGCACCACTTCATGAGAGACCTCGAGTACAAGCAGAGAATTAAGAGGGTCTACGAGGAGGCTGAGGATAGAGGGGTTAAGGTGCTCTCCGCAGCTGAGTTTGAGGGTAAGCCTATCGAGATGCTTGAAGCCCATAGGAGAGAGCTCTACGAGTCAATTCCAACTAAGGAGGGTCGTAGCGAGTTAGATTAGTGCTTCATGCATGCCCTGCTAAAATGAAGCAGCCTAAACATGTCCAGCGTTACCCTCTTAACAAACTTAGCTTGGGCCGACGATATGAAGAGAAGTTCACCTCCAGGTCCACCACGTAGTCCTCCTCTGGCGGCTTGAACTCTATTGGCGTGAGGATGACGCCATAGCGGTCAGAGCTAACTCCATACTCCACGGGCCCCTTCCTTAGTAGCTCCACTACGTCGCTCCTACCTCAATCCATAAAGTCCTCCCGTCGGCTCTAAGCGCCTTAAACCTCAACGCGACATCCTCCGAGAAAATTTAATGCCTACAACTTCACCCACTAGCTGGTGTCAGTTATGGTTAACTGCGCTAAATGCAAGGTTTACGCTTGTAGGTCCGGCTTAAACCCTCCTCCTGACTGCCCAATGGCAACAATGAAGGAGGTGCTCTCTGAGAGCTTAAAGCTCTACAAGGAGGCTGAACTTAAGCTCGCTAGGGCAGCAGCCACCATCGAGAAGAGGGGGTACGCTGTCTGGCCTAGAGTGAGGGAGTTTGCTGAGTTTTGCCGTGAAATCGGGGCTAAGAGGATTGGCATAGCGTTCTGCATGGGGTTGATGGACGTGGCGAGGTGGGTTGTTGAGTACCTTGAAGACATGGGCTTTGAGGTGCACTCAGTTGTATGCAAGTGTGGGGGTGAAGACAAGTCTCACTTGTTAGGCGAAGACGTAAAGATGAGGGCTGGAGGCTTCGAGCCCATGTGCAATCCAATAGCTCAAGCACTTATACTGAACTCTCTAGACACCGACGTGAATGGTGTTATAGGTCTATGCGTAGGGCATGACTCTCTCTTCTACATGCACTCCAAAGCGCCAGTCGTGACACTAATAGTAAAAGACAGGGTTACAGGGCATAACCCTGCTGCAGCTATATACGCCTCGAACTACTTCGCTGCTAGGCTCTACAAGCGCTAACTCTTCTTGACGTAGCCTCCATCAACCTTAGACAACTTCCCCCTAAACACCATTTCCTCCATGATCTCCTCGTACACTGCTAATGGAAATTCGACTCCATACCACTCCTTAAACCTCTCAGCTATCAGCGTCGAAGTCCAAGTCTCATCGGGCTTGTCGTTGACTATCCTCATGATCAAGTTTATCATGTCCTCAGTGAAGTTCCAGGGGTACATGTACCAAGTCCACTCCTTGACCTCATCTACGTAGTAGTCGGGGACTATCATCGATGTGGCTGGAATGAGCTGCATGGTAGCAGTCTTAAGCTCTTGGGGTTTGCAGACATCCGATATGTGCTTCTTGGCTACAACAACGCTCTTGCCGGTGTCGGCTATATCGTCGACTATGAGCACCTTCTTGCCGCTGAAGTCGTAGTCGAACGGGTACTTTATCGTGGCTTCCTCCTTGTGCTTGCCTGTCTCGATCCAGTGCTCTATCTTTATGCTCAATAGGTCAACTATGTCCAGATAGTCGCAGAGGAGTCTTGCTGGCGTAAAGCCTCCTCTAGCTATAGCCACTACGACGTCTGGCTTGAAGCCTGAAGCCCTTATCTTCCTAGCGAGCTCCTTACACCACTTGACTACATCCTCCCAAGACACAACCTTAACCTTCATGCCCTTAGACATAGATTACTACACCCCAATCCTCTATAGTAATTCCACAGCTTATTTCACTTTAGCCTCTAGCTATTGGACGCAACTAATTTAACGTGGTTGCTCAAACAGAGCTCTTGGATGACAAATGCCTGAAGAGAAGGCTGAGATTGGAATTATAGGAGGCTCAGGCCTCTACGACCCCTCCATGTTCGGCAGCTTCCAGGAGATCAAGGTCTACACGCCCTATGGACCCACCTCCGACATGGTGTTCTTAGGGGAGTACAAGGGCAGGAAGATAGCCTTCATACCTAGGCATGGAAGGGGACACAAGATCCCGCCTCACAAGATAAACTATAGGGCTAACATATGGGCCTTGAAGGAGCTCGGGGTCAAGAGGGTTATAGCCGTATCGGCTGTGGGCAGCTTGAGAGACGACTATGCGCCGGGGGACTTCGTTGTCGTAGACCAGTTCATAGACTTCACGAAGAAGAGGGAATACACCTTTTACGATGGAGGTGTTGTGTGCCATGTGTCGCTTGCAGACCCCTTCTGCCCACAGCTTAGAGAGGTCACTATAGAGTCCCTTAAGAGCTTGAACTTGAAGTTCCACGAGAAGGGCACCTACATATGCATTGAGGGTCCAAGGTTCTCTACTAGGGCTGAATCGAGGTTATTTAAGAGCTGGGGGGCTGACGTGATAGGCATGACCCTAGTCCCAGAGGTTAACCTAGCTAGAGAGGCTGAGCTCTGCTATGTAGCCATAACCATGGTGACGGACTACGACGTGTGGGCTCCAAAGCATGTAACCGCTGAGGAAGTGGCTAAAGTCATGGCTGAGAACGTTGACAAGGCGAGGAGGCTCTTAGCAGACCTCATACCTCGCATACCAGCTGAGAGGACTTGTAAGTGCGGTGAGGCGCTTAAGGAGGCATTAGTCTGATGGAGTACAAGGTCAAGGATATAGGGCTGGCAAGCGCAGGAGAGGGCTTGGTCAAGTGGGCTAGAGACCACATGCCCGTCCTAATGAACATCAGGAGGAGGTTTAGAGAAGAGAAGCCCCTAAGCGGCTTAGTTGTAGGAGCGTGTCTCCACGTCACTAAGGAGACAGCGGTTCTCGTTGAGACTCTCATGGAGGGAGGGGCTAAAGTTGCTCTCTGCGCTTCTAACCCCTTGTCAACACAGGATGAGGTTGCAGCGTACCTAGCCTCCATAGGCGTCAACGTGTACGCTTGGAGAGGCATGGACTTCGAGGGCTACTACGAAGCGATAGGTAGGGTTTTGGCAAGTGCGCCGAGGATAACGGTAGATGATGGAGCCGACTTGGTCTCGACACTCCACAAGATCAAGCTGGGGGAGTCCTCAAGGGAGGTCGAGGTCGTGAAGAGCGTTGTAAGCACCCCAAGTATGAACGTCATAGGGGGAACTGAGGAGACAACGACTGGCGTGATAAGGCTTAGGGCTCTCGCTAGGGATGGCAAGCTTCTCTACCCAATAATAGCCGTCAACGACGCCTACACGAAGTTCCTCTTCGACAACAGGTATGGCACTGGGCAGAGCACCATAGACGGGATCTTGAGGGCTACTAACGTGCTCTTGGCCGGCAAGGTGTTCGTAGTGGCAGGCTACGGCTGGTGTGGTAGAGGTATAGCTATGAGGGCTAGGGGTATGGGAGCTAACGTCATAGTCACGGAGGTAAACCCCCTCAGAGCCCTAGAGGCTGTGATGGATGGCTTCACAGTAACCACGATGGATGAGGCAAGCCGCGTTGGCGACATATTTGTCACAGCGACAGGCGACATCAACGTCATAAGGGGAGAGCACATGCTGAAGATGAAGGATGGAGCGATACTTGCTAATAGCGGCCACTTCAACGTTGAGATAAACATCAATGACCTCGAGGCCATATCCAAGAGCAAGAGGGAGATTAGGCCCAATGTTGTGGAGTACACCTTGGTCAATGGCAAGAGGATCTACCTGCTTGCTGAGGGCCGCCTCGTAAATCTAGCTGCTGCTGAAGGGCATCCGAGCGAGGTCATGGACATGTCCTTCGCCAACCAAGCTCTATCCATAGAGTACCTCGCCAAGAAGGGGCACACGTTAAAGCCTGACGTCTACTCAGTACCTAAGGAGATAGATGAGGAGGTTGCTAGGCTAAAGCTCGAGTCAATGGGGGTCAAGATAGATAAGCTCACAGAGGAGCAGAGGAAGTACCTTGAGAGCTGGGAGGCTGGAACTTAACGCTAAGGTATTATAAGGGGCTGTGCACATTTATCTCAAAGAAAGAGCTTGGAGTTGAGGTTTCGAGATGGTCGAGGTCCAAGATGAGAGGTTTAAGGAGTACCTAGCTCTACTGGACAGGGCGTTGAGCCAAGTGCCTTCGAAGACGGCTAAGGCAGGTAGGTTCGAGGTTCCTAAGGCTAGGGTTATGATAATGGGCAACAGGACGATAATCCAGAACTTCAAGGAGATAGCTACTACGCTGAATAGGCAGCCTGAGCAAGTCTTCAACTTCCTCCTCCATGAGCTTGGCACAGCGGGAACTATAGAGGACGTCAGGGCGATACTTCACGGGAAGTTCTCCAAAGAGAAGATAGACAACCTAATTGAGATATACACAAAGCTCTACGTGATATGCCCGGTGTGTAGAGGCGTTGACACGAAGCTGCGCAAGGAGGGCAGGGTCTTAATGATATACTGCGAGGCCTGTGGCGCTGTAAGCCCTGCTAGAGGGGCTTGATGATGGTTGAAGTGGAGGTCTACGTCAAGGTCCACCACCACGGCAAGGACATAGTCGTAGCTGTCTGCGATGAAGACCTCCTAGGCAAGACGTTCACTGACGGCCCTCTTAAGATAGAGGTTAGTGAGAGGTTCTACGGTGGAGAGAAGGTCAAAGTCGAGGAGGCCATGAGGATAGCTAAGAGGGCGACCATAGCTAACTTCTTGGGGAAGAACAGCGTGAAGTACGCAATTAAGAGCAAGATAATACATAAAGATGCCGTTATAGAGGTCGCCTCGATACCTCACGCTCAGATGATAAAGATCATTTGAGCTCGATGGACACGGTGACTTAGTTGAAGAGGTTCTGTGCACGCTGTGGCGCTGAGATAGGGCTCTTTGAAGCTGCGAACTTAGAGAATCTCTGCACTAAGTGTTACTTAGAGGTTCACGGACCCCCAAGACCCCCCTC
>QMSN01000004.1 GCA_003650865.1 Thermoprotei archaeon | reverse complement strand
CCTCATCTTAAGCCAACATGATAGTTGAAGGAAGATTTTATATACGTTTACTCGTTAGGGTAACCGAGGGATGAAGAAGCTGACCTGCACTGACAACTGTGAAGAAACCTCCGTGCTGACCTCCATCACCTCAATAGGCGACTGGTGGTCTAGGTGAAGGTGAGAGTGCGCTTCATGGCTATCCTAAAGCCACTTGCTGGAAAACCCTACAGTGAGGTTGAGGTCGATGAACAGGCTTCTCTACTAGATGTTATCTTGAGGGCTTGTAACAACAATTCAAAGCTTATTGAAAGATTATTCAGCGATAGACTTCAGAGCATTAAGCCTGACATAATAGTTTTGGTTGACGGTGTGGACGTTAACGTGGTCGGCGACCTCAAGATGTCGATAAAGGGGGTGAGGGAAGTAACTCTGATACCGTCAGTGCATGGAGGTTGATGTAATGCTCAACTACCACGATGTGGTCGTCATTTTTAGAGAATTAGGCGTGAGTGACATCAAGCTACTCGTTGTAGCGAGGATTGATTTGGAGAAGTCAGTGCCTCTAAACTTTCTAGTAGAGAAATTAGAGGAGGTAACTCATCGACACGATGTCGTATGGGCTATAAGCAAACTTGGCGTGGCAACCTCTTTAAGGCATGTCGTTCACGCGCTGTACCAAACCCTAAGAGCTTATAGAGTGGGGAAAAACATAAGCAATAAATTTAACATAGAGTTCCTCCTCAGATTAACGTGTCAAGACCAGATAAATAAGGCTCTTAAAGTAGCTGGGCTAGAGTTTGAAGTTTCTTCGTTCTGCTTGTACCTTGCATCGCCCTCCAAGAAAGCCATGGAGAGCTTCTTTACTTCGCTTAAACATGCTATTGACTGTAATTTCTCTGTGCTATCCGATCACCCCTCCTGTTTTAGCGATGTTCTTCTCGAATCCCTAGGAGTACCCCATGAAGAGCTGCTGTGTAATGACTATAAAGGGTCTCATTTAAAGCCCGTTGAGAAGTCTCTTTTAACCCGCATGTGCATGATAAACGTCAGGAGGAGATAATTTTAACTATAGAGATCACATCACTAGGTCTGAGAACTGTTATTCCGACGTCTCTACCTACTATTTCTATCTGAAGCACCTTATCTGGGTTTTTGAGATCAACCCTTCTGTTAATGTCCTTGGCTATGTCATTTATTAAATCCTTCCTGCTTATACTTGAAGCTCTCTTGTTTATTGTTATGCGGAAGCTCTCATCCTCTCGAATACGCTCTAATGCTAGTTGCACAGCAACTCTCTTTATCTCCTCCTTGTCGTCGCTCGTCACAGCAATTATGGGTGTAAGCTTCAATGTATACCTGACATCCCAAGGTCTCTCCCTAGCTATCTCGCCAAGCTTCTTTGAGGCATCAAAGGGATCAAGCTTTGTTCTGACAAGCAATAGCCCTGGAACCATAGCCTTACGCACTTCAACGTTTTCATCGCCTATCTCGCGGAAGAGATACCATAACTCACTTATGCAGTCATCTTCTCTATTACGGTATGTTGAGACCAATAGGTTAAACTTCAAGGTTAACCACCACTACTTAGACGCACTCGTCTACGTTGAGCAAACTTAAAAGCTTCTCCACAAAACCTATAGGTAACTTTAAATAAAACCATTATCTCTTAGACAACGCCTCGGGGGTTCAGGAGACATGGAGGAAGAATGGGAAGAATGGGAAGAAGAGGAGGAGTGGGAGGAAGAGGAGTGGGAGGAAGAGTGGTGACATACCTTAATCATTATTTTTGAACTATGAGTTACACTTTTAGGAGGAATTAATTATGGATTTTTGCCCTAAATGTGAAGGTCTTCTTAAACCCGTTAGGAAAGATGGTAAGGTATACTTGGTGTGTAAGAGGTGTGGATACACGAAGCCCCTGAGTAGTTCTTCTTCAGGGTACTCGGCTACGAGAGTTATTGAGGAATCTAAGCATAGAACCATAGGTGTTGTAGAGGAGAAAGAGGAGTTAAAGGAGAAGGTCAGAGAGGAGGTTAAAGAAGTAAGCCAGGAGAGGGTCAGGGACCTAATGGACCTGCTTAATAGAGAGCAGGATCAAATGGAAGCTGAAGAGTAATATAATTGCTCTTGTAGGCTGAGGTGCGGTGCCACCTCATGGTGCGGATAGCAGTTATAGATAGGGACTTGTGTAAACCTAAGGACTGTAGAAGCGAGTGTTACAGGTTTTGTCCTTTAATCAAGAATAAGGTTCAGGTCATAGAGTTCCAGGAGGATACGGGAAAGCCAATAATTAAGGAGAACTTATGTGTTGGCTGTGGGATATGCGTTAAGAAATGTCCCTTCTCGGCTATAACCATAGTCAACCTCCCTGAGGAGCTAGAAAGGGAGTGCGTGCATAGGTATGGACCTAATGGCTTTAAGCTATACAGATTACCCCCGCCCAGGCAGGGTCAAGTTTTAGGGCTCATAGGGCCTAATGGCACCGGAAAGACCACGATATTAAGGATACTAGCAGGAGAGCTCACGCCGAATCTTGGCTTCATAGATAAGCTCCCCTCCAAAGATGACATAATAAAGTTCTTCGCTGGCTCTGAGCTTCAAGGATACTTCAAAGACCTTTACTATGGAAAGAAGAGAGTTGTTCACAAGATACAGTACGTAGACAAAATCCCTAAATACGTTAAGGGTGATGTTGAAGAGGTTCTGACCAAAGTTGATGAAAGAGGTTTATGGAGGGACTTAGCCAAGGAACTGGACATACTGAGTGTAACGGATAGGTCTATAGCTTTGCTGAGCGGCGGCGAACTTCAACGCGTCGCGATAATAGCTGCTATTTGCCGTGATGCAGACGTTTACATATTTGACGAACCGGCAAGCTACTTAGATGTCACTCAGAGGTTAAAGGTTTCAAGAGTTATAAGGAGCTTAGCTCAAGCTGGCAAGACAGTCATAGTGGCGGAGCACGACTTGGCGATTTTAGACTACATTTCAGATAGGGTATGCATAATGTATGGCAAGCCGGGGGTTTATGGCATAACTTCACAGCCCTATGGTGTAAGGGTCGGGGTTAACATATACCTAGATGGATACATACCTAGTGAGAACATAAGGTTCAGGGAGGAACCCATAAGGTTCCGACTTAAACCTCAACCGTCAGAAGCCGTATTGACCGAAGTGGTGCTCTCATGGCAAGACTTTACAGTATCTTTGAATGGTTTTACATTAAGTGTGAGTGCTGGAAGAATACATAAAGGAGAAGTCGTGGGGGTATTGGGGCCTAATGGCATAGGTAAAACGACTTTCGTGAGGTCTCTTTTAGACATAGCATCTAAACCTAAGGAGATGGACGACGCTAAGCTTAAGCTAAGCTATAAGCCTCAATACCTCACATCGGAGAGCGAGGAGACTGTCTACGAGTACTTAGAGAAGAACATTGGAGGGAGGCTTCACTCAACGTGGTTTAAACACGAGGTGGCGAGGCCATTCATGCTGGAGCCTCTCTACGATAGAAGCTTGAAGTCTCTTAGTGGAGGTGAGCTGCAGAGAGTGAGTATTGCCTGTGCTCTTTCAAGGGATGCTGACTTATATCTGCTTGATGAACCCTCAGCCTACTTAGATGTTGAGCAGAGAGTTGCAATGGCAAAGCTGGTGAGGAGGATCGTGGAGGAGAAGGAGGCTGCTGCCTTCGTCGTAGAGCACGACTTGATGGTCATGGATGCCATAGCCGACAGCATCATGGTCTTTGAGGGAGAGCCTGGAGTAAGGGGTTACGCCTCAGAGCCCCTGGATTTAAGGTCTGGCTTCAATAAGTTCCTCAAAAACCTCGATGTGACATTTAGGAGGGATCTTCACAGCGGTAGAGTTAGAATTAACAAGCCAGATTCCTACCTCCACAGGAAGCAGAGAAGCATGGGGGAGTACTACTACATACCCGAAAGAGAAGAGGAATAAGTTTTAGCCCTTAAGCTGTTTGGCTTTCAGCGAAGGTTTAATACGACGCATCCACATTTTCTTAAGCTGGTGGTATAGATGCCGGAGAAAGTCACTATAAGCCTCATAAAGGCTGATGTTGGCTCGTTGTGCGGTCACCATGTCGTCCATCCCAAGCAACTAGAAGTCGCAAGGGAAAAGCTTGAGGAGGCCAAGAAGAACGGCCTCATAATAGACTACTACGTGTTCAACTGTGGTGATGACCTGGAGCTGCTCATGACGCATACCAAGGGCGAAGGACACCCAGACATTCACGGCCTAGCTTGGCACACCTTTAAGGAGGTGACGGAGAAGGTCTCAAAACCCTTAAAGCTCTACGCTGCTGGCCAAGACCTGCTGGTTGAAACGTTTTCAGGCAACGTAAAAGGAATGGGGCCTGGAGTGGCTGAGATGGAGATTACAGAGAGGCCAAGTGAGCCCATAATAGTCTTTGCCGCGGACAAGACTGAGCCGGGAGCTTGGAACTTCCCACTATACAAGATATTCGCCTCGCCTGATAACACAGCTGGCCTCGTCATAGACCCCCAGATGCACGAGGGCTTCATATTTAGAGTCATGGACGTCATAGAGGGCAAAGTCGTCGACTTGAGCTGCCCTGAGGAGCTCTACACCCTAATAGCTCTACTAGGCACGCCTGGAAGGTACGTGGTGGAGAGGATCTTTAGGAAGACGGATAAAGCCATAGCTGCTGTAGCGAGCACTTCGAGGCTTAACCTCATAGCCGGGAAGTACGTTGGCAAGGACGACCCAGTCCTCATAGTTCGAGCTCAACATGGCTTCCCAGCTGTCGGAGAGGTTCTAGCGCCCTTCGCCTTCCCGCACTTAGTCGCTGGTTGGATGAGGGGTTCTCACAACGGCCCTCTAATGCCAGTCAGCTTAAAGGACGCTAGGTGCACGTTCTTCGATGGACCGCCGCGAGTAGTGGCATTGGGCTTTCAGATAGCTAACGGCTACCTGATAGGGCTTCACGGCTCTGAGCCAGCAGACCTATTCTCCGATCCTGCCTTCGACAGAGCCAGAATGGTAGCTCTAGAGATAGCCGACTACATGAGGAGAATGGGCGAGTTCATGCCTGCCAGGCTCGGTCCAGAAGAGCTGGAGTACACAACGCTACCGAAGATACTCGACAAACTGAAGGATAGGTTTAAGCACGTCTAATACCCTTTTTCTCCTCATTCATAACGGTTAAAATCCTCGCTATGGCCTTCCTAATAGTCCTTATCCTACCCGGCTTATCAAGAGGTACGCCTGAGGCTTGCTGTGCGCGTAACCTCATGAGCTCGGCATAGAGCTCTCGAAGCTTCGCCATTCTCTCCTCGCTGCTCATTCTCCTAATTTCACTGGCTTTCAGCACCACTCTCACCACCCTCTACCTGCTCCTTGACCATCACCTTGCCCTTATCAAGCTTTTCAATGGCCTCTACAGCTGATGGCAACACTATCTTGACCTTCACGCCAACCTTTCCCTGCTTTAGGTATGCGTGGCTAACTGCTACATCAACATGCTCGTGAGACAACTGTCCAGCCTTTAAGACTATTCCTGACCTCAACTTCTCATACCTAGCTCTTTCAGTCCTAAGCTTACCCTTGATCCTAATTTCAGCACCTAAGGCTCCCGCCTCCATGATCTGGTTGAGCGCTATGTACGCGGCACGCCTGAAGTGTATGCCTCTCTCGAGGGCGTTCTTTATCCTCTGAGCCATGATCTTCGCGTTGAGCTCTGGGATTTCTATTGGAGCCACGCCTATCTGAGGCTTTTCTATGCTGAATAGCTTCTCGAGTTTTTGGGTTAACTCGTGCACTGTGGCTCCATGCCTGCCTATGACCATGCCTGGCCTCTCAGCGTATATCGTTACGTTTGTTCCAAGAGGCGTCTTCTGGAGATCCACTCTAACGTAGCCAGCTCTAGCCAGCTCTCTTTGTAAGAAGGAGTCTACGTCAAGCCTCTTGAGCGCTTTTACTATGAAGCTCTTCTCCACATCAGTCAAGCCTGAGCACCTTACGTCTGAGTTTTAAGAGTCGTATATTAGGATTGCGTTATCCCTCCTCTTTCACAGCTATCTCTATGTGCACAAGCTGCTGATTGTAGGGCGTAGCCCTTCCAAAGGCTCGCGGTATGTACTTCCTTATAACCATACCCTTGTGGGCTGCCGCGTGAATTATCACAAGCTTCTCCACGTCTAACCCTTTGCTCTCAGCGTTGGCCTCTACGTTCCTAAGTATCTTTAGCACCTCTCTTACGACCCTTATAGGATACCCCCCGCTGGGATGTCCATTTATGCTGCCGTGATGAGCTCTCTTCTTTCTAAACCTAGTAAATGGTATCATGATCTCCTTTCTAAGGACTCTCTCTAGTAACTCCCTTGCTTGACTAAGCTTTCTACCCTTAATAAATCGGCATACTTCAACAGCCTTCTTCCAGCTTACCCTTAGATCCCTTCCGCTAGCTCTTGCCATTCTGTCAGGGTCGTAGTTCTGAAGTGAATACCCAAACTCCGGCAAGTTGAACGCCCTCGCGTTAAGCACACTGGAAGTGTACACACCTATAGGTTTTCCGCTTAATAAGGTAACGCTTATAAATAGGAGCTACAAGTTTGCGGATTAAGCGTGGGACTATGTCAAGTAAGTTTACGTATAGGGGTTACACACTGCAGCAGCTGTTAGAAATGCCCATGGATGACTTCATAAAACTACTACCAGCACGTCAACGTAGATCTCTCTTAAGAGGGCTTAATGAGGAGAAGAGGAAGTTACTGGAGAAGATACGGCTCCTGAAGAGTGGTAAGAAGAGCATAGTTAGGACCCACATAAGGGATATGATCATAATCCCCGAGATGGTTGGAGTAACAATTCACGTCTACAATGGGAAGGAATTCGTACCTGTAACCATAACTGAGGAGATGATAGGGCACTACTTGGGGGAGTTCGCAATAACCTGCAAGAAGGTTGAGCACGGAGAGCCTGGTATAAGAGCTACTAGAAGCTCCATGTACACTCCACTGAAGTAAAAAAGTTAATTATTGCTGTAGTTAACTATACACTTTTACCGCTACTTCCTACCAGTCCTTCTACTTGATATGTGTCCTACTTTAGCTCCCGGAGGAGTACCGTGGCTAACGGGTGTGCCGCCCTTGGGGTGTGCTCCTCCTCCATGTGGATGAGCATATGCACCCATGGCCTTGCCTCTCACTTCAGGGTACTTCCACGCCTTGACCTTCGATAGGTGGTACTTCGCTCCAGCCTTGACAAAGGGTTTTTCAGTCCTCCCACCACCAGCCACAACTCCTATTGTTGCGCGTGCTAGCCCACTTATGAACTTAGTCTTTCCCGAGGGCAAGCTCACGTAAGCTCCATCAGGCGTGTGTCCTAGGACTACAGCGTAGCAACCTGATCCTCTCACAAGCTTTCCTCCATCGCCGTAGACAAGCTCTATGTTGAAGACCCTAGTCCCATCAGGAATGCTTTTGAGGGGTAAGATATTGCCTACTGAGAGCTCGGCTCCATTGCCAATCTGCACTCTCTGTCCAACCCTCAGCCTCTCCGCCGCAACGTTGAGAAACCTGGTGCCATCGGGTAGCTTTATCACTGCTAATGGGGCTCCTCTTCCGGGGTCATGAATTATCGCTTCAACCTTGCCCTCGATAACTTCTTCACAATCCCTCTTGCTCAGGTTGGGGTACTTGGCGGGACCCTTGTGGATCCACTTTGGTGACTTAAAGACCGAGCCTCCTCGACCTTTACGCTGAGCTAAAATACGCTTACCCATAATCTCTCACCTCATAGTATGCCAAGTCTCACAGCGATGTCCGACGCCTTATATTCAGGGGCAAGCTTTACGTAGGCCTTCTTCTCCCCTCTAGGAGTTATCATGAGATTCACTTTATCGACCTTGACGTTGAATAACTTCTCCACAGCCTCTCTAACCTTTAGCTTGTTGGCTTTCATGTCGACTATGAACGTGAGGGTATTGTTCCTCTCTATGAGGGAGAGCGCCTTCTCCGAGACTACAGGTCTAACTATCACCTTGTAGTGCTCAAGCTCACTACTCATGTCTTCACCTCCTCAAGCGACTTGACAGCATCCTCACTCCAGAGAGTTAACCTCCCTGGAACTCCTCCTGGAGCTAAGTGAAGGACTGAGATGTTGCTGACGTAGACGACATCAACACCCGGCAGGTTCCTAAAGGCTTTATATGCCTTGCACTTGCCGGGCAACACGACGAGTAGGCTCTTACCCTCCTTGTACCTCCTGCCTCTCATTTTGCCCTTTCCAGCCCTTATCCTTATGTTGTCATGTACCCTCTCCACATCAACCCACAAGCCAAGCTTTGATAGGAGATCTCTAGCCTGTTTTGTGCTCTCCACTTTCTCAAGTCCTCTTACTACCACTGGTAGCGACATGCCTTCAGGTACTCTATGTCCTCTCCTAACTACGAGGTCTTTCTTGGCCGTGGCGGCTATGGCTGACCTTATAGCTAGTCTCCTCTCCTTCTTATTGATCCTCTCACGTATAACCTTGTCAACCCTCGGTGCGTGAGCACTTCTACCGCCTACAGCCATGGTTACGAAGGCAGCAGTTGCAGCCCTAGGGTACCGTGACCCCTTAACCCTCGGTACCCTTGCAATTCCGAAACCTACACCCCAGCTCTCAGCAGTAGTTCTCTTACCAGCCATGGGGTCTCTGCCTTGAGGTTGAATTCTAGCAGTTAAAGCAGCGAGGTAAGCCCTCCTTATAATGTCCTCTCTCACTTCCTGTAGAAATACGGAGGGTAAAGTGAGCTTATCTACCTCAGCCCCATTGACATCATAGACCGGGACTTCAAGATTGTTTTGAGCGTTGCTCAAAGCTAACCACCTTGCTTCGAATCAACGTTTATCTCAACTATTTTAGGCGTGCTCTTGGGGATGGTTCCTGGAGGTCTTATAGGGTACCTCAACTTCACAAGCCTACCCTTAGGTCCTGGTACTGAGCCAAGTAGCACTATGTAGGGACCTCTTACCACACCGTAGCCTACGAACCCTCCTTTAACCGTGACCGATAAACCGTCATCGCCCATCTTTATGATCCTCTTATTGTACTCAGTCCTCTGGTGGAAGCCCATCTGTCCTGGTCTAGGTATGGCGTATGACATGTCGGGATGCTGGGGGCTTATACACCCCACCTTCCTGTAACCCTTGCGATGCTTATGCCATCGAGGCATGATCTTAACCCCAAACCTCTTAACAACACCTTGGAAGCCCTTACCCTTAGTCACAGCTATGACATCGACGTATAGCCCCTCTTGGAACACGTCCGAAGCCTTGACCTCTTTGCCCAGTATTGACAGCGCGTAGTTCCATGCCTCTTCAACGCTGTGAGCCGCCACCTTAATCTCCATGATCTCTGGTGTCTTCTTCCTTAGTCCTGAAAGCCGAGGCTGAGTACAAGCTAAGACCCTCACTTCACAAGCCTTATCGAGGAGAGCCTTGGCTTTAGATATGGCCTGCTCCTCGTCATAGCTCCTTGGTAAGGTGATTTTCCTACCTAAGTCTTCAGGTAGCTCCTTAGCTAGCACTTCGCATAGACTCTTCAAACCATAGGGTGTTGAGGCATACAGCCTAATTCCAAATACCTTCAAGGGAGGAGCATCAAGTATCGTAACCGCTTTCACCATTTCCTTACCGTAGAAGGGGCTCGTAGGATGATCCTCAACTATGACCGCGTGAGTCATGCCAGCCTTGTAAGCAGCGAATGCAAGTAGCTGAGGTTTTTCAACGTCTACCTTAGGCCAAGACCTAATCCTAGCCACTATCCTTCGCGCTCGAACTCTAGGGTAATATGCCAGGGATCCTCTGCGCGGTGCGTGTATACCTCGACCCACTTTAAACCCCTCTCACGCCTAGGAAATCATGGTTTTGGGGTTAGAAGAATGCCTCCTCCTATTTAATCTTTATTTCGTAAGTGGCTTGAGCCTCAGCAACACGTTAATTACCGCTAAGACTGCGCAGAGAGCCTCTTCAGTCCTCACGGTCTCAGTTCCTTGACCTGGTATGAAGTTGACGACGTGGTCCACGATGCTATCGAGGTCGCAGCCCTCTCGCTTAGCTATGTCGTAAAGCCCTCTTAAGGGCGACCCGAAGAGTAGGAGAATATTGCTTCGAGTGGAGAGTTCCTGTTGTAGCTCCTCCACGATTTCGACTATTGATTTGCCATACTTTGATGTAGCTATGACGAGAGCCTCCTTTCCATACCTCTCAACTACTTCCCTCAATCCTCCTCGTGTTGATTGCACTCTAAAGCCAAAGTAGAAGGGCACATCCCTCCTCGCTACGAGCTTTGCTTTTACCTCTTCTTCATCCTTACGGATCTCGACTATAACTCTCATGCCCTCCCTTAACTTCCCTCCCTTAACCGCTATGGGCTTATCCAATCCCACATCTACAAGGTACTTTTCTTCGTCCAATCTCTTCACCACCAAACCTTCGCGATACGACAGATTAGGTAAATCTCTAATGCTCTTCTCAAGAGGGTGATTCGGCGTTCTAAGTGGAGGCATTAAACCCACGTACTTCAAGTGGGGGTCTAGGGGGAAGAACTTCTTCCTCAAGTACTGAGGACATACTGCATAGTCGAGAAGCTTCTTCATGAGCCTCTGGTCCTCGATATAACTCACGTCGTCGCAGTATAGCACTACTTGGTCAACTTTGAAAACTGCTAACACGCGAGCTATAAACCCCATCTTAACAGTTTTTTCGCGTAGTGTGCTCGCTTCAGCCGTCAGTGTTGATGGCAATGCCACCGTGAGGCTCATGGAGCTAGAGTCCTCCACCTCTCCTATAGGGCTTGTAGGCTCGATTAAAGATAAATTCTACCGCTACAGTATCTCTACTGGCCGATGAAGAACTTGCCGAGTGTTGAAAGCGATGAAAGACCATTCATGAACTGAGGCCTCAATGAGGTGTTGTCTATGAGCTACTTGTCACCTAAAGCCATGCTGAAGCATGCCATAGTGGCTCCTATGGTTAAGATATATGGCCCTACGGTCGTCGAGGAAGACTCCATAATCGACAACATGGTAATACTGGGGTATCCCACTAAAAGCAACCTCGAGGCTGTAAGGAGGAACTTCGAGGGTCGCTTTGACGAAGCATTAGATGCCGTGAGTTCTGGATGCTTCGTGGGCAGACGATGCACCGTGAGAAGCGGCTGTGTAATTTATGAGAGGGTTTGGTTGGAAGATGACGTTCAGCTCGGCCACTACGTCATGATAAGAGAGCTCTCGAGGATAGGGTGTGGAAGTGTTGTGGGCTCTTTCTCTGTAATAGAGGGTGAGTGCAACATAGGGAGAAATGTCAGTATACAGTCAAACGTCTTCATACCGCGGAGAACCGAGGTAGGTAATGGCGTCTTCCTGGGGCCCAACGTCGTGATAACGAACGACAAGTATCCACCTAGTGGAAAGCTTGTCACAACGGTTATACGCGATAACGTCATTGTAGCGGCCAATGCCATTATAATAGCTGGAGTAGAAGTGGGGGAAGGGGCCTTTGTAGCTGCGGGTAGCGTAGTCACAAAAAGCGTGCCTAGTGGAGTAGCAGTAAAGGGCATTCCTGCAAAGCCTTACGCCACCACGGCAGAGATTCTCGAGAAAAGAGGGGAGTACCTGCGTCAATAACCTTTTATGGTCTAGATCAGATGTCGAGTACAAACCTTACTCTACATCTACCATCGAGTTGCTCTATCTCCATCAAGTGGTACGTGACAGCCTTAACGCCAGTTTTGGATGGATGCTTAGATGGATCATACTTCTCGCCTACGACGACGGCTTTAAGCTTAAATTCGTCTCCCGCTTTCCCTATGTTGTCGACCTTTACCTCAGACCCTAAAAAGCCCTTAGCGTCGAACAAGTAAAGGAGTTCTTCAAGCCAATTGTAGAGTAACGAGTACAAGTCGTAGCCACTTACCTCCACGTTTATGCTCTCCCTTTTCTCTATAGTCTCAACATCGGTCATAACCTGGTATAACGCTACGCCGGAGAGAGCATAAGCTTCTTCTAGGCTATCAGCCTCAACCTCTATGTACACGTCGGATGGATGATCAAGAAACCTTATGACCCCCACAGGCTTCACCTAAAATTAAATTGTGGCGCCGGGAGCGGGATTTGAACCCGCGCGTCCCATGGGGACACCAGCTCTCAAGGCTGGCGCCTTGGTCCACTCGGCCATCCCGGCTCACTCTTTCAAGCCTAGCTGCCAGCTAAAAACTTTTATTTCTTTAAGTGGCTTTCTTCAGGTAAACTGAGAACCTTACCCCATCTATGTCCCAGCTTTTGTGATACCAGTCTTCAGACACCTCAGCTTTGCTGCTCGTTATTGTAAGTAACTTCGCTCTAACCTCACCCTTCAAGTACTCTACGTTCTTGTGGGTCAAGGTGTTCTTTACGCTCTCAGGGGCCTCTATCACCACGTCTATGTAGTCCTCTATGGCTAAGTCCATCTCCTTGCGCATGTACTGTATCCTCCTAACTAAGTCTCTGGTTAACGCCTCTGCCTCAAGTTCTCTATCTCTTGTGATGTCAAGGTAAACTGCGAACCCTTTCCCGTAGGCCGAGACTACGTTGCCCCTAAGCTCCTCAACAACCTCAATGGCATCGGAGCTAACCTCTAGAGGTTCTTCCTTAACGTTTAATCTTATCTTGCCATAAGCTATGAGTTCCTCAACAGCCTTTACCACCGGAATTTTAGAGAGCTCCTCAACTATCAAATGGTGCTTGTCACCGTAGAGCTCCTTTAAGACATCTTCCTTAACTCTTAGCTTTAACTCTACGTCATGAGGCATGGAATCCAAGATGAACACTTCACGGGCGTTAGCTTGCTCTAAGAGCACTTTGTGGAACATCTTTAACTTCTGAGAAGCACCTTCTCTCAACGCAACTACTATAACCTTTGAGACGGGCCATCTGCTCTTCAGCTTGGCTTTCTGCCTTGCATTAGCCACGAGCGTTAGAACATCCATTAGGTGCTTGGCCCCCTCCTCCAGCTCTTCGGCCTCTAATTGCTTATCTGCACGGGGCCACTCGCACATAAACACGCTTGCAGGACTACTCTCAGAAAACTCCCTAGTGAAGTTTAGAAAGAGCCACTCAGCGAAGTAAGGCACAAAGGGTGCAAGCAGCCTTACAGCCCTCTCAAGCACGTAGTACAGCGTGGCGTAAGCCGTCACCTTCTCTATGGCCTCCTCCTCCAGCCAGACTCTTCTCCTAATGAACCTTATGTAACCTCGACTGATGTCGTCTATTAGGAAGTCTATAACGGCTCTAGCGGCTTCATGTATGTTCAGCGCCTCTATTTTCTCTGTGACTTCTCTAACAACGCTTTGGCATCTTGAAAGTAACCACTTATCCTCGATGCTGAGCTTGTCCATCAAGCTACTTAGCATGGCCTCATGGGCCTTAAACTTGTCTAGCTTCATGTAGGTGTAAGCGAATTTGTAAACGTTGAATATGGTGTTTAAAGTCCGCCTTGTGTTCTTGAGCTCGTCAAAGTCGAAGTTCAGCGAATCCCACGGCGCGGACTTAAAGGTCAAGTAGAGGCGTAAGGGATCCACCCCCTCCCTCTCCATGGCGTCGAGAGCCCACACCACATTGCCCTTACTCTTCGACATCTTCTGTCCTACTTTATCCAGCACGTGACCTTGACATAACACGCTTTTGTAAGGAGCTCTCCCGAAGACCATGACACTCGTGAATATCAAGGAGAAGAACCAGCCCCTAGTCTGATCTACAGCCTCTGTAACAAAGTCGTAGGGGAATAACTTTTCGAATAACCTCTTATCCCTCAAGTACCCAACGCTAGCTGCATGAGCCACGCCGGAGTCAAGCCAGCAGTCGAGCACGTGGGGTTCACGAATCATCTCACCACCGCACCGTGGACACTTGAGCTTAATTTCATCTATCCAAGGTCTATGGGGCTCAACGTCCTCCACAGGCTTGATAGACATCCTCCTTAGCTCCTCATAAGATCCCACACACACTCGTTGCCCACAGTTCGTGCAAGTCCATATATTGAGAGGGGAACCCCAAACCCTCAATCGTGAAATACACCAGTCCCTAGCGTTGGCTATCCAGTTGTGGAATCTAGCCTCTCCAGCCCACGGTGGAGCCCACTTCACCTTGCCATTCTCCTCTAGTATTAGTGATTTTATGGGCTCTATGCGTAGGAACCATTGTCTATCAGCTTTATATATGAGAGGTGTATTGCAACGCCAACAGTGGGGGTACTCGTGGAGAACTCTGCCTTCGTATATCAGCAATCCCTTACGCTTTAAGTCCTCTACTATGACCTTGTCAGCGTCCTTGACGTAGAGCCCCTTATACTTAGCTGCATCCTCTGTATACCTACCTGTCGCATCTACAGGACAGAATACTGGGAGTCCGTAGCGTCTGCCTACTTCGAAGTCTTCAGGTCCATGGGCAGGAGCCATGTGTACACATCCAGTTCCCTCCTCCATGCTCACCATTTCGTCGCAAACCACCATGTGAGCTCCCTCGTGAAGCTTGTGTACGGGGACTTCGTCTAATAATGGATGTATGTACCGTAGGCGTTCGAGGCTTAAGCCGTCAAAGGTCTCGAGTACCCTGTACTCCTTGACGCCCACCTCCTTCATGACCTTCTCCAACAACTTCTCTGCTACTATCCATTTCTCGTCTGCAACTTCGATCTTAACGTACCTCTCGTAAGGATGAACGCATATGGCTTCGTTAGCTGGAAGGGTCCAAGGTGTAGTGGTCCATATGACTATGTACGTACCTGGCTCATCAGCTAGAGGCATCTTCACGTATATCGAGGGGTCCTCAACAGTAGCGTAACCTAAAGCCACCTCTTGGTCAGATAGGGGTGTTTCACACCTTGGACAGAAGGCTATAACCTTTAAGTCCTCTACGAGCCACCCCCTATCGTAAGCTTGCTTTAGAGCCCACCACACGAACTCTATGTACTCTCTCCTCCTTGTTTCGTAGGCGTTGTCATAATCTAACCATAAACCCAGCCTCTCTGAAGCCTCTCTCCAATGCTTCATGTAGTAGTCGACAAGCCTATTGCACTCCTCAACAAACCTCTCGTAGCCAACTCTCTCTATGTCCTTCTTCGAGCTCAACCCTAAGGTCTTCTCAGCCTCAAGCTCAACCGGTAATCCTTGAGTATCCCATCCAGCTCTATTCCAAACGTCGAATCCCTGCATCAACTTGAACTTTATGACCACGTCCTTCAGGGTTCTGCCCCTAGCGTGACCTACGTGCATGAAGCCATTACATGTAGGGGGACCCTCTAAGAAGCTAAATATCTTTGACCCTCTCCTAGCATTAAAGCTCTTTTCGATGATTTTGTGTTCAGCCCAATACCTCCTAACCTCGTCCTCTATAAGTTTAGGATTGTACTGCTTAAGCTTCAAGGCTAACCACTCTCATCTCAGGCGTTATTTCCTCTTACATCTCCTCCCTTTAAATAAGAGTTACGTCATCAAGCAAGCACCTGAAAGCCTTATCCCATCACTTGGTCACTTGAAAACCTTGAGAAGCTTAAACTTTAAGACCCAGATAATTCATTTAAGCCTCCAGCAGGACAACTAGTTGAATTCAGCTAAGCTGTGAGGTAACTGGGATGCCGCAATTGAAGAGCAAGGTGCTCATAGCTTCAGCTCTAGCAATAATATTTGTGGTGGCTCTCTCGATTAGGATTCTTCCAGTGAGCTACGGTGTCTACATGCTCAATGAGCATGACCCCTACTACCAGTACTACATGGCTAACTTCGTAGTTGAAAGGGGGTGGCAAGGCTTCGTAGATTGGTTTTCGTGGGGTACAGACCACAGGTTCTGGAATCCTTGGGGTCGGAATGTATCCACGACGTCGTTTCCAGGAGTAGCCTTCGCGGGAGCGTTTCTCTACTTACTGGCGAAGCCCTTTGGGCTTGACGTGGACCTCATGACCTTCTGTTGTTTCCTGCCGCCGATTTTCGGGGCTATAGCTTCCATCGTAATATTCTTCTTGGGGAGGGAAGTTGAGGATACGGCTGCAGGTCTCTACTCAAGTATTTTCCTCGCGATCAATGCAGCTTACATATCTAGGACTGGCTTCGGCTTCTTCGATGACGAGAGCGTAGGAATATTGATGTTGATCATAGCGTTGCTCTTCTACGTAAGGGCCTTAAAGAAGGGCTCCCTCGTTAGTGGGGTCATAGCTGGCTTAGCGCTAGGCTACATGGGGCTGTCTTGGGGTGCCTACGTATACCCATTAAACCTCCTCGCGATATTCACGCTCATCCTCATAATAATGAAGAGGTACTCTAGAAACCTGCTCTACGCCTCATTCACAACCATCTTAGTAAGCATGCTAGTAGCAGCCATAACCCCAGAAAAGGGATTGAAGTACATAGTGTCGCCTACAGGGCTACTTCCACTACTAGCTTTAATAACCTTGGTGTTTTGCGAAGCCCGAAAACTCATGCCGCATCGCGTAAGGACTCCAGCGTCTATAGCCTATGTAGTGGCCATTATAGCCGGGGCGGTAGCTTACCTCTCACTAAAGGGGGTTG
>QMSN01000003.1 GCA_003650865.1 Thermoprotei archaeon | reverse complement strand
GGAGGGTTTTAGCTTGAAGTATAGGCTCATGGACATACTGGCATGCCCCATGTGCAAGAAGGCCCCTCTCAAGCTGTTGACCCTCAAAGTCGAGGATCGAGAGCCTCCTCCAACAGTGCCCTCAAAGTGCCGCTTCTACTGCGCTTGGAAGAAGGGCGACGTCGACGAAGTCAAGCCGAGTGATGAAGATTGTAGAGAGTGCTTCTCCAAGGAGATCGTAGAGGGAGTTCTCCTATGTGATGGATGTGGCAGGTGGTACCCCATAATAGATGAGATCCCCTACATGATGCCCGATGAAATCAGGTTGAGCTACTTAGACGTGAAGGAGCAGGAGCTAATGTTTATGAGGAGGTGGCTGGACTTACTCCCAAAGGAGGTTGTTGAGGAGGGCAAGCCCTTCAACGCTGAGAGCTTAAAGGAGCTTAAGGAATAGGCTGGTCGCCTTGCTCGAGAAGCTATTGAAAGCATTGGGCGTCTACGGCCTCTACAGGAAGTGGCTTGAGAACAACGTGAAGTCTAGGCCGCTTCCTCAACACATAGGGGTCATACTCGACGGGAATAGGCGTTGGGCTAGAAATAAGGGTGTAACGCTCGAGGAGAGCTACAGGATAGGGGCTAGGAAGGTGGAGGAGCTCCTTGAGTGGTGTGTTAAGCTGGGCATCAAGACCTTGACGGTCTACGTGTTCTCCACTGAGAACTTCAAGAGGAGAGTCGACGAGGTCCAAGCAGTTATGAGGGTCGCTGAGGAGACCCTTAAGAGGGTCGCAAACGACGAGAGGCTCCACAAACACGGGATAAGGGTGAAGGCCATAGGGAGGACGTGGCTCCTACCACCCAGCGTCCAAGAGCTGCTCAAAGAGCTTGAGGCTAAGACCTCGAGCTATTCAAACCACTACTTGAACATAGCCATAGCGTACGGCGGAAGAGCTGAGATCATAGACGCCATAAAGCAAGTGGTTGGGCTCGTAGCTAAGGGCGAGATAAGTCCCGACGACATAAGCGAAGAGGTCTTCGAAAAGTTCCTCTACACGTCACACCTCCCCAACCCCCATCCAGACCTCATAATAAGGACATCAGGCGAGGAGAGGTTAAGCGGCTTCCTGCTGTGGCAATCGGCTTACAGCGAGCTCTGCTTTCTAGACGTGTACTGGCCCGACTTCAGGTACATAGACCTGCTCAGAGCCGTCAGGACATACCAGAAGAGGCAGAGGAGGTTTGGGGTTTGAGCCTGAGCTTTTAAGCCTCCTGAGATCGCCTTGGTTTAAGCTTCGCTCGACGCGCACTCCGCGCATATGACCTTCTTCCTGAAGATCCCCTTTACCTTAGCTACGCAGTTCCTACACACAGTCCTCCCGCACACTGAGCACTTGTATATGTGTCCTTTGCAAGCAGTCGACCCACATATATCGCAGGTGTAGGAGTGGCTTGGGCATAGAGTGGCGCCGCAAACACTGCAAGTATGCATCTCCTCTCTAGTGCAGAAGGATCTCCCACATGTCTTGCAAGTCCAGCTGTGCTCTTTACACACCACTTCACCGCACTCTGCGCATACTATGGCGCAGGACTGGCATAGAGGTTCGTCGCACACCGAGCACCTGTCAGCCTTAGCCTCGCATATGGTTCTCGAGCAGTCCTTACACTTCATGACGTGGGTCTCGTAGTGCTCCTCGCACAGGCTTACACCACATATCGGACATATCTTAATGTGATCTGAGCAGTAGGCCACCTCATCTCCGCATAGAACACATCTCTTAACGCAGTTGGGGCAGAGAAGGGACTCGCACACTTTACACCTAGATGGAGGCTCCCTAGCGCACATGGTCTTCATGCAGGACTCGCAGGACCAAGAGTCCTTCGTGCACACGTGAGCACCGCAAATCTGACACTCAACGGCGTGAGACACGCAGACTGGATTGAAGCAGATCTCGCATATCAGAAGAGTTGAGGGATCCTTGATTTCGACCCCACATATGGAGCAGCTTCCATAGGAGCCTCTGCCATTAACAGCATTCCACCAAGCGCCTATCTCCTTAGATGCCCCCCTACTTGACAGGGATATCTTAGCCTTGTACACTGGGATCCACGTGAGCTGGAAGCTTGTTATGGAAAGCTCATCCTCTTCAGGCTGCACCACTACAGACTTGACGTCGAACTTCTTCAAGGACTCTACCTTGCGCTTGACCTCCTTAACCCTCTCTCTATGCTCAAGCTCTAAGTTATGCCTCTTCTCGCCTAGAGACCTTATCTGGGCGTTTATCTTGATCATCTCGTTCCTAATGCTCTCCAGCTTGCTCCTCCTAGACTCAAGCTGCCTTGTGAGCCTCAGCGTGGACTTGCCTTGACGCTTAGCCTCTTTGATCTGAGCTTGTATCTGCTCGTACTCAAGCATGATAGCGTTGTACTGGTCGCTAAGCCTCTGAAGCCTCTCCCTATACCTCTCCACGGCCTTGTCTATCTCAGAGAGCGACTCAATGAGCTTCTCCTCTAAAGCCCTCTCCTCACTCTGCTCTATCTCAGCTATCTCCTTCAAGCACTCAGCCATGAAGGCCTGTCTATCGCTCGAGAGAGAGTACTTGCCGAGCTTCTTGCTGTAGAAGACGACTCTAGCGAGCTTCGTAGCGGCGTAGGCTATGAGCTCCTCCCTTATCTTCTTGACCGTCTTGGAGTCCGATATGTTGAAGCAAGCCCTATGATAGTAGCCCAGCTGAGGAGGAGATGTGAGGAGTTCTGTGGAGGTGGCTTCGCTCAAGCTCACACCATAAGCCTCAGTGCTATCCCAATTGATCTCTCCAGCCTCAGCACCTATCGGTATAAGCCTCTGAAGAGAGTCTGAGTACTTGAGGTTGGGGTTGGACCTCTCGATGTTAGCCTCGACCTCGCAGTAGAGAGCTGGCATGTACGTCAGCTCAACGGAGACGAGGTCGACGTCCACGCCGGTTACGTGGCTCCTCAGCTTAGCCAACACGTCTACCTCACTAACCTCCACCGGCAGGAAGACCTGCGGTAACCCTAAGGCTGAGACAGGCTGCTTCTGGAGTTTGCTGACCTCGCGAGTAACAGTCTTCGAGAGCCTCTCGAGGGACCGCGCTGCAACCCCCTCACCCGGCTTAACCGCGTAGTCTAGAGGATTGAAGCCCTCCCCTCCATGCTTAGTCTCACGAGGCCTAATCCTGACGACTATGGGTATCCTCTCAACAGCCTCTCCAGTTATGACCGCCTCGCCGCTCTCAAGCCAAGCTATCTCGTTCTCCCACTCCTTATCTAAGCCACCGCTCTCAAGGGCTATCCTCATGTCGTTGGGATCGGTGAGTCTATGTATTATCCAAGTGCCCACAAGCCCCCTAACAGTCGTGTCGAGGAGCTGAGGCCTTTGAGTTATGACTATGAGGCCAGCTCCAAACTTCCTACCCTCCTGAGCAAACCTCCTTATGATGTCAGTGGTCTTACTCCTCTCTCTACCAGCAAACCTGTGAGCTTCGTCTAGAACGCAGTAGAAGGGCTTAAGCCTCCCCTCAATAACTGCTTGAAAAACCCTCTCCAATATCGAGGCCACGAGCTCTATCTGCTCCTCCTTCAAGAGGCCCCTTAGGTTTACTATGGTGCACTGCCCCGGAACCACTAGGTCCTCAGGCTTAGCAGTCTCGAGAACGTCTAGGGGTAAGTCGGCTCCTGGGTTTATCTTGGGGTTTCCGAACTCAACGACGTTGTCGGCGTAGGACCTAGGGTAGACGTTGAACCCCTCAGAGGAGACGTCCCCCATGACCTTCAAGCTCGAGTACTCACCGTGGACATCTATTATCAACGTCGGAATGCCCTTCTTTATGAACTCCTCTATGACAACCCCAGCCGTATAGGACTTCCCAGAGCCCGGCTTGCCGACTATGAATATCCTGCCGAGCTTCCTTATTGGAAGCCATATCTTGCAGTCTATGCTCTTAAGCTTGCCTAGGTATATCCCCTTAGAGGGGTCTGCGCTCAGCTTTAAGGCCTTCCTCACGTCCTCCTCCTTAGCCATGAACACCTGGCTTCCAGGGTTAAAGGGAAGCCTAGGGCCCTGCCCTACTACGAAGCACTCAGCGTAGACCCCATCATTAGTCCTGTAGATCTCCTTTATAGCACACACGTAAGGCTTCCCGTCATGTATGACCTCGAGGAAAGAGTTCCTCCCAACTTCAGCTGACAACACCCTCATCTTAAAGCTATTCGTAGTCGTCTTGCCCTCTATTACCCCAACCGCCTTAGCCTGCTTAGCCTCCACTACACTCCCCAGCCTACTACTAACTTAAGAGCTCTGATACTTAACCATGAGGCTTAGGCCGTAGATATCCTTTAAGAAGCCTCAAGCCCCACAGAGCTGAGGTGACAGAGAGAGGGCTTTGCTTCAGCTATTTAAAGCTCTGCGTGGCTGGAAATACTTATATTGAGAGCTCAAGTTAAAGGTGCGATGAGCAAGGGGCTCTAAGCTATGGCGTGGAGAGGGCGCCTACTAGGCCTAGCCATACTGGCTTGCTCCATAGCCTTCATGGTCTTCTACATCTGGCTCCTCTTCCTATCACCTGAAGAGTGGCAGTTTTGGGCTTTAAGAATCCCAGTAGCAGTTATAGTGCTTGCAGCTGTTGGTGTTGCTGCTTGGATAGGCTACACCATGGCGTCGACACCGCCACCCAGAGTCGTCGAGGAGAGAGAAGGCTCAACGCAGCACGTGGAGGCTAGGACCTAGAGTCGTCCCAGTACATCCTAGTCCTAATGTAGGTCTTCTCGGCTTCGAGTATGTCTAAGTAAAGAGTACCATCACCCCTAGCGTCTTTGGAGAGTATCCTAGAGGCAACTTGAGGACCTACACCGCGAGCGGCTAGAACCATGACGGCCTTCTTCCCATAGGTCAAGACCAAGCCCGCTGACATCTGGTACTTCCTCAAGGCCTCGGACTCCTCCTTGCTAAGCTTGCCTGAAAGCCTCTTCTTCAGTATCTTCTCAATCTTGTCGTCCCCTGGCCAAGTGACGGCTATGTACCTAGCCCCGCACTTAGGGCACTTCAAGTCGTCAGGCACGTACTTAACCCTCCTCGTGGTCGACCACCCTCCACAGTACATGCACACGAGCTTCACCGTCCTCTCCATCAGCCTGTCGGCCACGGCCTCAGCTATGGTCTTGCCAAGAGGCTGAGCGTACTCGAGCTCAAGTGGGACGTACTTGTTCAGTATAGGCATGGCTAGAGGTGAAGCCGTGCCTTCACGCTCAACCCAAACCACCTCCACCTCCCCGCTTTTAATCATGCTTAGGGCACGCTTCAAGCCTGAGACGTCGAACTTGTCTATCAGGACCTCCATCCTAGCAGCTCTGTCAACAACTGTGCCTAGCAGGAACTTGTACGCCTTGGAGAAAAGCCTCACGTTAGCGTCCTTCTCCACGACGCCCATCCTCTTAGCCACGTGGAACAGCCTCCACAAGTAGACGTCTGAGGACGCCATGAGGTTGCCCACTAGCTCCTCCACGTCATCTGAAGTGAGGCCCTTGAGGACGTCAGCCACGAAGCCAGCCCTAATCCTCCTAGGGGACAGCAACAACACTCTGTATTGGTCAGACCTGTAGTTAACCTTCAACGCCAGCGAGCTGCTGAGCATGGCTGACAGCAGTAGGCCTAAGAGCTCATTGGCCTTAGAGCCCAAGCACGAATGAACAACTACGTAGCTTCCAAGCCCCTCAACTACGATCCTCTTATCGTGCGGTAGAGGAACACCCGACTCTAAGTGGTCGATGACCTCTCTAATAGCTCTCTCACGAGCTCGACTAGTTAAGGGATAATGTGAGAGGGCTAGCTCAGGCATTAAGCTCTTGGTACGCAGCTCCTCAATCCTCCTCCTGATAGAGCCCACTTCGAGGGCTACCTCAAGAGGCACTGGTATGAGCTCCCCCTCCCAAGCAGGTATCGCGCCTAGCAAGTCGCTTGAGGGCTCCACGTAGACCTTAAACTCCTCGACGCCTACAGGCCTCCAAACCCTACCTCCAAGTATGAAGCTCGAGGTGTTGTCTAGCTTGGTGGCAACGAACTCCTCATCTAGAGTTCCCACCTTACGCCTCTCAGGTAGAGCTACTACATCGAACTTCTTGACGTCCGGTATCATGGAGAGGTTTTGGAAGTAGTAGTCTCGAGTAGCTGACCCCCTCCACTTGATTTGAGAGCCTCTAACTCTAACGACACCTCTATCCTCTAGGAACTTGACTACCTCCATGAAGTCGTCGAACGACAGGTTCCTGTAGGGGTATGCCCCCTTAACCGTGTTGTACGCCTCCTCTAGGCTTATGGAGCCCTCGTCGACCACGAGGCCCACTACTTGGTGAGCTAATACATCTAGAGCACACTCGTGGACGAGGATCTCCTCTAAAACCTCGTTTACAGCCCTCTTAGCTAGGACGGCGGACTCCAAAAGGTCATCCGACGTGTAGGAGATAACGAGGCCCCTAGCCACACCCCCAATCCTGTGGCCAGACCTACCAACTCTCTGGACTAGGGGTGTGGACTGCCTCGAGGACATAAACTGGACTATGAAGTCCACAGTTCCCACGTCTATCCCAAGCTCAAGCGACGACGTGCATACCAAGGCCTTCACATTGCCGCTCTTAAACCCCTGCTCAGCTTGTATCCTCTCATCCTTTGAGAGAGAGCCGTGGTGGGCCCTCACCTTCAGCTGCGGGTAAGCCATTGCTAGGCGAGATGCAAGCAGCTCAGCAGCCTCTCTAGTATTCGTGAACACGAGTACGCTCTCGTGCTCCATTATCTCACGGGCTATCTCAGCTATGGCTGAGGCCACTTGAGGATTTACTTGAAGCTTGGAGGCCAGCTCCTCAGCTTCATCAGCTGGAGAGTCAACTGCAATAACCATCTCCCTAGGAACGGGGACGTGGACGACCTCGACTTCTCCATCGCTCCCGGCCAAGAACTCCTTGACGACTCCTATGGAGCCCACAGTAGCTGAAAGCCCAATTCTCTGGAGTGGGCGCTTAGTGAGCCTCTTAAGCCTCTCAAGAGCGACTGAAAGCTGGACACCCCTCTTGTCGCCTACGAGCTCGTGAATCTCGTCCACTACGACCCACTTAACGCTTGAAAGCCTCCTCCTCATGACCCTGCCAGCTAAGAGCGCTTGGAGCGTTTCAGGAGTTGTTATCAGCATGTCCGGTGGCTTGAGAGCCTGCCTCCTCCTCTCATGTTGGGGAGTATCTCCATGCCTAACCTCTAAAGTCAAGCCCAAGCTGCTAGCTAGGCTTGAAAGCCTCTCCCACAAGTCCCTATTTAGAGCTCTAAGCGGCGTAATGTAGAGGGCCAGCACGCCTTCAAGGCCTTCACGAAGTGACCTCTTCAGCTTGAGCATTAAGTCGAATACCGGGAGTACAGCAGCCTCAGTCTTCCCTGTACCCGTTGGAGCTACTATGAGCACACTTCTCCCAGATAGTATCAAGGGAATAGCTCGCTCTTGAGGTTCAGTCGGCTCGCTAAAGCCTAGGCTGACAAGCTCTCTCCTAACATCTTCACTTAATAGGTCAAAGGAGCTCTTAGCCATAGCTTTAACCTATCCTCAACCAACATAACTCGGAAAGCTTTAAATCGATTTCTCGGTAATACTGAGGTCATGAGCTCATTCAACTCCTTCGTAGCGAAGTACGGGAAGTACGTTGAGAATGAGCTCTTAAGCTTCTTAGAGGCTAAGGAAAAGGAGGCTGGTGATGAGAGGCGTAGGAGAGTTGTGGAGGAGATCAAGAGCTTCACGTTGGGAGGAGGCAAGAGGATTAGGCCTTCACTCATGATTTTAGGCTACGCGGGTTTTAAGGGAACTGCTGATAACCGCATAGTTAAGGCCTCGATATCCATCGAGCTCGTCCACTCATACCTCCTCATGCACGACGACGTGATGGATAGAGATGAACTCAGGAGGAATAGGCCAACAGTCTGGAAGGTGTTTAAGGATCTTCACGAGGAGAGCTATGGACCTGAAGACTCAACTCACTTCGGGTACAGCATGGCGATAATAGCCGGAGACCTAGCAGCAGCCTACGCGGTTCAAGCACTCATAGCCTCAGGCTTTGAGTACGACGTCGTATCTAGAGCTATAGCCTTAATGCAGGACGTCATCGAGAAGACGGGGTACGGGCAGATACTAGACATGACGCTGGAGAAGGAGCCCCTAAGCTCCGTGAAGGAGGAAGACGTCTTGGAGGTGCACAAGCTGAAGACAGCGGTCTACACGATTGAGGGCCCCCTGCTCCTAGGAGGCACCTTAGCTAGAGCTGAGAGTTCAACAATGGATGCCTACTCGAGGTACGCCATACCGGTCGGCATAGCCTTTCAGCTTCAAGACGACATACTTGGAGTCTTCGGGGACGAGGCTGTAGTGGGGAAGCCTGTAGGGTCAGACATTAGGGAGGGCAAGAGGACACTGCTCGTCGTAAAGGCATGGGAGAGAGCAACTCCCGAGCAGAGGAGAGTTTTAGAGAGAACTCTCGGCAATAGGTATGCCCCTAAGGAGGACGTCGAGGAGGTTAAGGAGATAATAGTATCCACAGGGGCTTACGACTACGTGAAGAGGCTCGCCATGGACTACGCCTCTAAGGGCGTTGAGGTCCTTGAGGAGGCCAACGTGGCCTCTGACGTCAAGGCAGTCCTCAGGGATTTAGCTAGGATGGTGGTTGAGAGGGTTAAATAGCTCAGCTTTCCTCGTAGACTATTCTCCCCTCACCTATAGCCATCTTAACTCTACCTTCGAGAGTAAATGGGTCGCCGTCCCAGAGCACCATGGAGGCAATTTTGCCTGGCTCAATGGAGCCTAGATCCGATAGCCCTAGTATCTGAGCGCTATTGGCGGTTATGGTGGATATAGCCTTAGCCCTACTGAAGCCAAACCTTAAGAGGAACCTCAACTGCAACATGAGGTTCCTCTGCAAGGTAACTGGGTGGTCGCTCATGAGTGCAAATAGGGGCTCGGCCTCGACTATCAGCTTAACGTTCCTCCAGCTCTCATGTTTAAGCTCAGTCTTGTAGGCGAAGGCGTCTACAGGTCCGTAAACCACCGGCACGTTGAGCTCTCTAAGCCTCTTAAACACCTCTAACGTGTGGACATCGCACGCGTGCTCTACGGTAACCCTCAAGTTGAACTCGGACTTCAGCTTGAGCAGAACGGCGATGTCATCCTCCTTGTGCACGTGACACCTCAAGACCTCCTCACCTCTCAAAGCTTTGGCTAAAACCTCCTGTTGAGGAGTGAGCTCGTCGACATCCTTCTTGCCCTTCTCCACGAGCCTCAGCGCCTTCAAGGTATTCGTGAGCTCCTCCCTGAGTATGGCGACAACACCCATCCTAGAAGTAGGCCTCTTACCCTTCCAGCTACTAGTAGACCGCGGGTTATAGCCTAGGGCAACCTTGAGGCCAGCATGCTTGACGAAGGCCTTGTCCACACAGTCCTCGAAGTTCTTCACGACAGCAGCCCTCCCACCAACTATGTTGCCGCTTCCAGGGAGTACACACGAGTATAGGACTCCATGCTCCACAGACTCCTTGAAGGCCTTGTCGTCCATGTAGATGGAGTCTAGGGCGTCGGCCAGCGCAACTATGGACTCAAACGTCTCGTTAGACTCCTCCTCACCACTAGGCTCTCCGCTCCTAGCCATGCCTATGTGGCAGTGGGGGTCTATAAAGGCCGGGGTCACGACGTCAGCCTCACCTATGAGCTCGCCCTCTCGCCCACCAACGCTTACAACCCTGCTTCCATCGAAGTTTACGTAGCAGTTCTCCAGGAGACCTAAGCCCGTGTAGAGCTTCTTAGCGTAGATAGACTGCATAACTCAAGTTAAGCTTCGAACAGCTTATAACGCTAGCTAACAGACGTTTTAGTGGGCCGTGATGTGGGTTAAAAGCGATGAAGGGTGATTGGCTCTACCATGCTGAGCCCAATTCCACCAATAAGAGCTGACTGGCTTAGAGCCAAGCTGGTTGAGGAGGCTTCTAAGCGCAGAGTCGTCGTGGCCATAGGGATAGGCCTTGAAAGGGAGGACTACCCCGAGAAGGTGTGTAGAGACGTCCAGAGAGCTGTTGAGAGCGGAGTTGCTGAGGTCAGAGTTGTAGGAGACAAGGAGGCCATTGAGAGAGCGCGTAGAGTGTACAGCGACATCAACGCAGTAACCTCAAGATACCCCGAAACCGAGCTCGTGAACATGCTGGTCAACGGAGAAGTGGATGCAGTAGTTAGAGGAACTCTCTCCGCTAGGAAAGTCATAGCCGAGCTCAAGAGGGCCTACACTCTAGAGAGGCTTCACAGAATAGGCATGCTCGAGACGTATAGCCACGAGGCGTTCTTCTTCGCCCCCGTCGGCATAGACGAGGGCAACGACCTCCACGACAAGGTCAAGCTGGTGGAGGGAGGGCTAAGGCTCCACAGAGCTCTAGGGCTTACGCCGATAGTAGCTGTGCTGTCAGGAGGCAGAATAGAGGACTACGGTAGAAGCTCTGAGGTCGACGAGATGATGGATCAAGCTGAGGAGCTGGTCAAGCAGGTCAGGGAGAGGTTCGGCGTAGAAGCCTACCATCAAGGCATACTAATAGAAGACGCTGTCAAGAGAGCGACGTTGATAATAGCTCCTAACGGAATTGTGGGCAACATAGTGTTTAGAGTGCTAACCCTCATAGGTGGAGGAGGAGCCTTTGGGGCCCCGGTCGTAGACCTACTGCCAAGGGTCTTCGTCGACGTCTCGAGGGCGATGAGCAACTACTTCGACTCCATAGCCCTCTCAGCAGCCCTAGCAAACTTAGCCTCAACTCTCTGAGCCTCAGCCATAGATGCAAGCTTTGAGAAGCAACTCTCTATGTCGTATATCCACCTGCCCTCACGGAACAGCTCGTAGGGTAGAGCTCTACCCCTAGAGTTCTCGATGTCCAAGAAGAGCTCCCTAAACTCCTTCAGCAACCCTAGGCTTCGAAGCTCATCCAAGCAGCTCATGAACATGGAGAACTCCTTGAACGGCATGGCGCAGCCCAAGAGTATGGAGGGTGAGGAGTCCACTTGATAGTAAGTGTAGCTGTAAGCTATGGGCTTCCTGTTGAGGGCCTTTATGAAGCCCTCTAAGCACGAGAGCTTTGAGAAGCGCAAGTCTATAACGCCCATGCAGAGGTTCTGGAGGGGTACATGAACCCAGTAAGGCCTCACAACCTTGACGAGCCCTCTCTTCACCACGTGGTTCTTGAAGTGGTAGCCCATGTCTTGAGGAGTTACTCCAGCAACACTCGCCATGCTCTTCAAGGAGGTGAAGATGTCGAGCTCCAAGTGGTGAAGTATTAGGAGGTCAAGCCAGTCTATCTTAGCAGTGCCCGCCTGCTCATAGCCTAAGGCTAAAGCCCTAAACTCAAAGCCGCTATCATCAGCTCGCTTCACGACGTCATCGACGAGCTCCTGCCACCTGTAAACCCACTGGTGAGAAGCGAAGTCATACCACTCAAAGCCCATAACCACGTTGTTAGGCGACGAAGTGAAGTAGAGGGAGTAGTTGTCGATTAAGCCAGATGAAGAGCAGAACTCCAAGAGAGCTAGTAGCTCACCTTCACAGCCCATGGGTACCACGAAGTCGAAGTAGAGGCCCCTCACATGGCCATCGCATGGAGCTGCATACAGCGTGTACTCGAGAGAAGCGAACACCTCCAAGAGAGCCTTCTTAGTTGATAGCGAGCTCACAGACATAAAGCATGGAGCAAACCTCAAACCAAGCTTCTCGTAGTAAGGCTTAGCCCTAATCGTGAAGTTCAAGTCCCTCCTCAACCTCTTAAGAAGGAAGTATGCATAAGACAGAGAAACACCTAGTGAGCTGGCTATGTCCTTAACCGTCAAGAGGCCATCGCTGAAGCAAAGCTCGATGAGGCCAGCCATAACCCTGTTGTACTCGTAGTTAGACGACCACATACTCATACCAGCCCTAGAACATCTACTAGCAAACCAGCGGAAAAGATTTTCTATCTTCCAATAGGCTAGGCAAGTCCTTCAAGGCAAAATTTAAAAATTAGGAGTTATTTAGAGTGGGAAGGGTATTGGTCCAGGTCCCATCTACCATTCACCTCGCTCTGGCTTTAACAGCAAAGAAGAAAAAATGTTATTTCTAAATCTGAAAAAATATTTTAAAATATGATTATACCACCACAAATCTCTAAGACCTTAAGTCCACTTGCCCATGGAGCTATGATATTATGCTTTATATTTTTAATCAACTATTTAAAGAATTTATAAGTACCTCAAATATGTTTTTAATCAAATGTTCAATGGAGAACCCCTTTGATGCGTGAAAATTTTTTCTTTTTTACAATTTTATATTGATGTTAATATTGGCTTTATGAAAAAATATGTGTTAATAGTTGAGTAAGAATAGTTTCGTTATGCCTTTAACAACTGTGGATATACCCAAGGATATTATTGATTATTTGGATTCTTTGATTTCTAGGGGTGTTAAGAGAAGTCGCAAGGAGGCTGTCTTGGAGGCTCTACGCTTCTACCAGATGTTCACCATGGAGAACTGGCATCCCCCTAGGTATCAGATGGGTGCTGTTAGGCTTGTCTTCATGAATAGTGAGGGTCTCTTCGAGGTTTCTAAGGAGGTTCCAAGTGATAAGCTTGTTGAGGCTGGGCGTAGGGCTGGCTACATCTTAAGGGACCACTTGATCGCTAGCTTCGGCTTGAAGCTTGTGGAACAGAGCTCTTGGGGAGACATATTCGAGTTCTTGAGGAACATGGGCTGGGGAGTGTTTAAGAGGGCTGACGGCAAGATCCTCGCTAGCAACTTGAGCGTGCCTGCCCCTCTAGTTCAGGGCTACTTGGAGGCTCTCCTAAGTGTTAGGCTTAGGACTTTGCCCACGAGGGCTCCTGACGTGGCGATATTTGAAGTTGTAGGTGAAGAGAGTTGAAGAGGGTTGCCATCATAGTCTTGACGACTGAGGGCCACGACGACGAGGCTACTGCTGAGCTTAAGAGCTACTTAAACTCATTGAAGGAGCTTAGAAACTGGAGCCTCGAGAGGGTTGTGGACACAAAGGTGTAACCTTCTTTACCTCCAACATCGTGGTATAAAGCAAAAGATATATGCTACGTAGCTTTACGAGTTATTGGTTCATCATGTCTTCTAGTAGAGGCAAGCCTGAGAGGACATTAGACCCCTCCGTTAAGCCCTCAGTCAAGGTTGACGCTAAGCGAAGCAATCCTTCTTGGAGGAGCGATATGCAAGGCCCCATAAAGCTCTGCCCCTTCAACAGCTTCAGGATATGCAACGAGACTTGCAAGTTCTACATATGCCACGGGCGCTGCAAGATACTTGCTGAGAGGATTAAGAAGGGGTATGCAAACAAGTACTTATCGTCAGTCCTCTTCTAGGCGCTAGCTAGACCTCTCTCAGCTCTAAGCTCCCGTATCCTCTTAGACACCACTTGAAACGTTATTTTGGGGTCCGCCAGCATCCTAGTCTCCTTCAGAACCTCGCCCACAAGTCTGTGTATCACCTTGTCGTCTTTTATTGCAGCCTCCACGTCTCCTTTGTGCTCCTCAAACACCTTAGACACGAACTTCTCGATCTCCTCTACACTCGATATCCTCCTTATCCCTTCGGCTTCGGCTATCTTCTTGGGGTGCTCGCCCGTCTCGACCATGCGCCTAAGTATGTACTTAGCGGACTTCCAGCTGACTACTCCCTCGTCAACCATGAAGAGGAGGTCTGCAACCTCCTTAGGCGTGAACTTTAGGTCTCTAACCTCAATGTTCTTCTCGTTTAGGAGCCTTAAGAGCTCATTTATCACGACGCTGCAGTCAACCTTGGGCTTGCCGTGTATTGAGGCCAGCTTCTCAAAGAAGTCTGCGAGTTGTTTATCCGCTGTTAACACTCTAGCCTCGTACTCAGTTAAGTTGTACTGTTCGACTAGCCTAGCCCTCCTAGCTGATGGGAGCTCCGGGAGGCTGCTCCTAACCTTCTCTATGAAGTCGTCGCTTATCTCCACAGGCACCAAGTCGGGCTCTGGGAAGTACCTGTAGTCCATCTCCTCCTCCTTCGCCCTTAGGGCGACAGTTATCCCTCTAACTTCATCCCAGTGCCTAGTCTCCCTCTTGACCTCCCTGCCCATCCTCAGTAGGTTGCGTTGCCTCATGATCTCGTAGGCCAATGCCTTCTCGACGTCTTTGAACGAAGATATGTTCTTTATCTCAACTCTCGTGCCGCCAGCAATAGATATGTTAACGTCACACCTCATAGAGCCCTCTAGGCTTCCATCGGAGACCTCTAGGTGTTCAAGTATTGACCTGAGCTCCTCTAGGAAGGCCTTGGCCTCAGCCGGAGACTCCATGTCGGGCTCTGTAACGACCTCTATGAGGGCTATCCCCATCCTGTTGTAGTCGACCAGCGTGTAGGGGGATGTGTCTATCCTACCCTTATAGACGAGGCGTCCAGGATCCTCCTCCATGTGCACTCTCCTAATCCTTATGGTCTTCTCCCTGCCGTTGACGTTTATCGTGACGTAGCCATCCACGGCTAGTGGGAAGTCGTACTGGGATATCTGGAAGTTCTTGCTTAAGTCTGGGTAGAAGTAGTTCTTCCTGTAGAACACCATTTTCCTATTTATCTTGCAGTTTAGAGCTAAAGCGACCTTTAAGGCCTCCTCGACAGCCCTCCTATTGAGGTAGGGCAGTGAGCCCGGTAGCCCAAGGCATGTTGGACACACGTTTACGTTTGGAGGTTTACCCCTGTAGTCTGATGAGCATCTACAGAACATCTTGGTCTTCAGGCTAGTCACTTGGCAGTGGCATTCAAGCCCTATCTTGACTTGAAGACCGCTCAAGCCTTAGCCACCCCCGGCACGAGCTTGTCGAAGTGGGTCTCGTCCTGCACGCACTTAGCCACGGTTAGGAGAACGTCTTCGCGACAGTAGTTAGCCATGAACTGAGCCCCTACGGGCAGCCCATCCACCAAGCCAGCTGGGATGGATATCGCTGGGACGCCTGCAAGGTTGGCTACAACTGTGTCGATGTCAGCCATGTAGAGGCTGAGGGGATCCTCGATTTTCTCGCCGAGCTTGAAGGGCGGGAAGGGCGTGGTGGGCGTCGCTATCACATCAAACCTCTTGAGTAGGGATAGCACTTGATCCCTTATCATGGCCCTAAGCTTCAACGCCTTCAAGTAGTACCTACCGTAATAGCCAGCTGATAGGGCGAATGTGCCCAGTATGATCCTCCTCTTAACCTCAAGGCCGAAGCCCTCCCCCCTGACCTTGGAGAACGCCTCGTGCCATGGAAGCGATGGGTCGTAGGGCATCCCATACCTTATCCCGTCGTACCTAGCTAGGTTTGAGCTCGCCTCGGACATAGCTATTATGTAGTAGGCGGCTAGGGCGTAGCGGGATAGGGGTAGTGAAACCTCCTCGTAGACTGCTCCATTAGACTCGAGGAGCTTGATGACCCTCCACACGGACTCCAAGACCCTCTCGTCAGTACCCTCAGAGAAGAACTCCTTGGGGACAGCTATCCTAAGCCCCTTGACTCCCTCATAGCTCCACCTGAACTCGTAGTCTATGAGCGTTGAGTCGAACCCATCTCTACCCGATATGACCTCCATGAGGAGAGCGCAGTCCTCAACGTCTACTGTCATGGGCCCGATCTGCTCTAAGCTGCACGCATACGATATCAATCCGTACCTACTGACAACACCGTAAGTGGGCTTAAGCCCAACTATGCCGCAGAATGAGGCTGGACACCTAACAGAGCCCCCCGTATCTGAGCCTAGGGATGTGGGGGCCATCCTAGCTGACGTAGCGGCTCCACTACCACCAGATGAGCCCCCCGTAACCCTATCTAGGCTCCAGGGATTCCTAGTGGGGCCGTAAGCGCTTAGCTCCGTCGAAGAGCCCATGGCGAACTCGTCCATGTTGGTCTTGCCTATCACTATAGCCCCCTCAGCCTTAAGCCTCTTGACTACAGTGGCGTCGTAGGGGGGTACGTAGCCCCTGAGTATCTTGGACGCACAGGTTGTCTCTATGCCCTTAGTCGAGATGACGTCCTTAACCGCTATCGGAACGCCGAGGAGCCTCCCCCTAAACCCCTTCTTAACCGCCTTGTCGACCTCTTCAGCAGCTCTCCTAGCTTGCTCCTCAGCGACCGTTATGAAAGCGTTTATCTTGGGGTTCAACCTCCGAATTCTATCTAGGTACAGCTCGACCACGTCTAGGGCGCTTAGAGAGCCCGACGACACCTGCTGAGCTATCTCCTTAGCCGTTAAGGTGAGGGGGTTCACCAACTCCTACACCATCCGAGGAGCCTTGATGTAGCCCTCCTCCTTCGAAGCCGCGTTTGAGAGAGCCTGCTCCTGGCTTAGAGGTTCACCTCCAACCTCGTCCTCCCTCATGGTGTTCGTCAAGCCCAATATGTGGAACACCTGGTCAACACCCGACGTGTCCACCTCATCTATCACGTTGAAGTACTCAAGTATCCTATTTAGATCCCTGATGAAGATCCTCTTCTCCTCCTCTGTGAGCTTAAGCTTAGCTAGATTTGATAAGTGGTCTAGGAGCTCAGGGGTTATGGTGAGCTCGCTTCGAGCCATAGTGCTCAACCTCCATAGAGCTCGCAAGCACTTAACGGTATCGCTTTACATACACCATGTGCTTCTACGAAAAGCTTTAAGCTTAATCGGTTTAGAAGATAAATCCCCACCACAAGTCTAGGAAGGGGATGCTTTGAGGCATGAGAGGGCTAGTGGTGCACACCGAGAAGTGCGCTGCCTGCGGGGTGTGTGAGCTTACATGTGCGCTGAGGCACTTCAAGGTCAACAACCCCAAGAAATCCATGATAAGAGTTGAGGTGCACTTCTCAAGTGAGGTTTTAGCCAATATACCCAAGGTTTGCGGGGTGTGTCCAGACCCGCCGTGCGTCAAGGCTTGCCCTACCGGAGCCCTCAGGTTCAATGGGAGGTGGATAGAGGTGAACGAGGACAAGTGCACACTATGCAAGATGTGCGCTGAGGCTTGCCCAAACGGCTCCATATTCTTCCACCCAGAGGTCAAGAGACCCCTAATATGCGACTTATGCCTTGGAGACCCCGAGTGCGTCAAGATGTGCCCCATGGGGGCCCTGGAGTACCGCGGACACTAGGTGGTTTAAGTGGAGCTTAAAGGAGGATACATGGGTAGAATAGCGAGGATCGACTTAACTAAGCGTGAAGTCAAGGTTCAAGAGTTGACCGAGGAGCTCGTCAAGCTGTACATTGGGGGGAGAGGCTGGGGCGCCAAATTGCTGTGGGATGAGGTTCCAAGAGGTGTGGACCCGTTAAGCCCCCAAAACAAGGTTGTAGTGGCGACAGGCCCACTAACAGGAGTTTACTTCCCAAGCACTGGTAAGACCACTCTCTGCTCTAAGAGCCCCTTGACTGGCAGCTATGGAGATAGCAACGTTGGAGGTAGGTTTGGGGTAGAGCTTAAACAGGCTGGCTTCGACGCACTGATCATTGAGGGGGTGAGCGACAAGCCAGTCTACATACTCGTAGACGATGGGCGCGTAAGCATCGAAAAAGCCGACCACTTGTGGAGCATGGGCTCGATAGAGGTTGAAGAGGAGCTGAAGAAGGAGCTGAAGGATAGGTATGCCTCTTGCTTAACCATAGGTCCAGCTGGCGAAAACCTAGTCCACTTTGCTTGTGTAACTTCAGATTACGGGAGGCAAGCTGGCAGGACGGGTATAGGAGCTGTCTTGGGGTCTAAGAGGGTTAAGGCGATAGTTGCTAGGGGGTTTAGGGACATACCGATATTCAACGTAGATGCTCTACTCCAAGTCGCTCAGAAGGCTTTTCGCTACTGCTTCAACAGCGAGGCCCAGAAGATGTGGATCAAGCAGGGGACCATGCAGCTTATCTTGTGGAGCAATGAGAACTCAGCCCTCCCAACTAGGAACATGAGCGAAGCAGTCTACGAGGGAGCTCATAAGATAAGCGGTGACGTCATGGAGAGCGAGGTCAAGGTCGGAAACCACGGGTGCTTCTGCTGCGCCATGCCCTGTGGACAGATCACGAAGGTGAGGAGGGGGAGGTTCGCTGGGGTCTTCGTCGAAGGCCCTGAATACGAGACAGCAGCCATGATAGGCAGTAACTGCGCCCTCAACGGCATAGACGAGGTGGTCAAGCTCAATAGGCTCTGCGACGAGCTGGGACTAGACACCATATCGACAGGCAGCGTAGTGGCCTTTGCGATAGAGTGCAGGAGGAAGGGGCTCCTCAAGGGGGTTGAGGCTGACTACGGCGACGTGGATGGAGTCATTAAGTTGATCGAGGACATAGCGTACAAGAGGGGTGTCGGGAAGCTCTTAGCTCAAGGAACTAAGAAAGTCGCTGAGCAATTGGGGGGAGAGGCGCTTAAGATAGCCATGCAGGTCAAAGGGCTCGAGATATCAGCTTACGAGAGCAGAGCAGCTCCAGCCATGGCATTGGCCTACGGCACATGCGATATAGGCGCACACCACAATAGGGCTTGGGCCATAACCTACGACATAAAGGTCGGTAGGAGCCTCTACACGCCGGATAAGGCCAAGTGGGTTGTGTACCTCCAACACGTCAGGTCGCTCTTCGACATGTTGACGTGCTGCAGGCTACCATGGGTCGAGCTCTCACTACCCCTAGAGCTCTACGAGGAGCTTTATAGGGCTGTGACTGGCATGGACTACAAGCTTGAGGATCTGCTCAAAGCCGCTGAGCGAGTCTACAACTTGACTAGGTGCCTCTGGCTTAGAGAGTACCCCCACATGGACAGGTCTTGGGACTACCCTCCGCCGCGGTGGTTTGAGGAGCCTCTGCCCAGCGGCCCCTTCAAGGGGGTTAAGCTCGACAAGCAGGAGTACACGAAGCTACTCCTCGAGTACTATAGGGTTAGGGGTTGGGATGAGCTTGGAAGGCCCACTAGAAAGAAGCTTGAGGAGCTCGAGCTTGGGTTCGTCGTGAGCGAGCTTAAGAGACTCGGCGTCGACCTAAAGTAGTCAGCTCAGAGTGTAGGACTTCAAGTCCCAAGAGTGATTCCCGTTCTCGACAGGTATCTTCACTTGAACTGGGAGCTTCGCCGGGGTGTTCGATATGTATATGTACATTGAGCCCCTGCCCACGCTAAGGGTGAGCTCGTAGCATGTGAAGCCTCCAGCCTCGACATCCACCTCCTTGAGATCCTCGCTAACCTCAACCTTTATGAGCTCTAGCCCAGACCCCGTGATCTGGTGAAATGTACACCAGTACTCAGTGGTTAGTGGAAGCCCCCTTAGGTAGTAGAGGACGCTGAGAGAGTCCTGTACGTCAGGCGTTATGTCGAGCTCCTGAGTCTTCACGCCTTCCTCGGTGTAGGCCATTATGGTGCACTTCCCATTCATGTGGTCGAAGAGAAGAGTTGCATTGCCCGAAGTCGACGTGATAACAGTCTTCATGAGCGTCAAGTTGTCAGTCGTCACGTAGCTATAGAAGACTAAGCTGTTATTTGAGTTGCCAGAGACTATGTACTCCCCCCTTAAGACGAAGCACTCCCTCCCCATGACGACCTCCTCATCGATGACGCTTAAGTTCAGCTGGTACAGGAAGTAAGAGCCGCTTGAGTTCTCGTATTTAATATCGTAGAGGAGCTTCTCTCCGACTGAGAAGGGTGGTGTAATGTTCGTTTCAATTCTTTCAGGCTGCCTCATCGACATGAACAAGAAGGCTGTCACAGCGATGAGTAGGATCGCTAGCACAGCTATTGTATACTTAGAGCCATTCATCGTCCTCAATCCCTACTAGTAGCACACGTTAATAAATTAAGCTGCGGAGCCTAGACGCATAGAGCGAGCTCCTAGACCTAGAGGAAAAGCTTAAAAGGCTTCCCCCAAGAAGAGCTGGAAGGAGTACTTTCATAGCTCCTCTTCAAAAGCTCCAGGTGGGTTGGGGTTCGACAATCAACGTTGCTTCTTTAGGCAGAAGTCGAAAAGTATATATTGGTATCACTTTGTAAAGCTCTCTACAAGTGTTTGGTGTCAGTAGAGGGAGGGGTTTTGAGGCCCAGCGACGATGTGGGGATTGCTGGCTACGGCGTCTACATCCCCATCTACAGGATTAAGGCCCTCGAGATAGCCCGCGTCTGGGGTAAGTTCTACGATCACTTACCCGTAGAGGAGAAGGCTGTCGCTGGGCCTGATGAGGATGCAGTCACAATAGCTATTGAGGCTGCTAGGTACGCCATTAGGAGAGCTGGTATAAGACCTGAGGAGATAGAGGCAGTCTACGTGGGCACTGAGTCTAAGCCATACGCTGTTAAGCCATGCAGCACAATAGTAGCTGAGGCCCTAGGGGCAACGCCCAACGTGCTAGCCGCTGACTACGAGTTCGCCTGCAAAGCTGGTACAGAGGCTTTTCAGACCTCGATAGGGCTTGTCGCATCTAACATGGTCAGGTACGCCATGGCCATAGGGGTTGACACAGCTCAGAGCAGGCCAGCTGACGCCTTAGAGTACACAGCTGCAGCTGGGGGAGGGGCCTTCATATTTACGAGGAGGAACTGCGAGACCATAGCCTACATAGAGGGGAGTTACTCGTTTGTAACAGACACTCCGGACTTCTGGAGGAGAGACGGCGACATGTACCCCAGCCACATGGGCAGGTTCACGGGGGAGCCAGCTTACTTCAGGCACACCACGATGGCAGCTAAGGGCTTGATGAGCGAGCTAGGCCTTAGACCCAGCGACTTCAGCTACGCTGTCTTCCACCAGCCTAACCCCAAGTTCCCGTTGAAGCTAGCTCAGTACTTGGGCATACCCCTCGACAAGGTCAAGCCGAGCATAGTGTGCTCCTCCATAGGCAACACCTACTCAGGATCCTCGATGATAGGGCTCGCCTCAGTCCTAGATATAGCCAAGCCAGGCGACAGGATACTCTTAGTCTCCTACGGCTCTGGAGCTGGTAGCGACGCCTTCAGCTTCGTGGTTCAAGACGCAATAGAGGAGAAGAGGAATAGAGCACCCAAGGTCTCCTCCTTCATATATAGGAAGAAGGAGATAGACTACTCGCTCTACGCGAAGTTTAGGCGCAAAATATTCATGTGACGTGCATAGCCATGAGGGAGGTAGCAGTAGTAGCTGTAGGTTACACCAGGGTATCGGAGCACTGGGACAAGTCCATTAAGGGGCTCTTCATAGAGGCCTCTCTAAAGGCCTTGAGCAGCGCCGGCTTAAGCCTAAAGGACGTGGACGGCATATACGTTGCAAACGCCTTCGCCGGCTACTTGCAGAGGCAGACGAACTTGGCCAGCATAATAGCTGAAGCCCTAGGCTTAACGGATACCTTCGCAGTGTCCATAGATGCTGGAGGCGCTTCAGGAGGCTTAGCGGTTCACGAGGCTTATCGCGACGTTGCCCACGGCATTAGAGACGTTGTGCTCGTGTGCGGCGTGGAGAAGATGAGTGAGGCTACATCATCAGATGTGCTGACAGCTCAAGCCTCAGTAGAGGATCAGGAGTACTTCAGGTACACAGGAGCCACACTTCACAGCTTAGCCGCCTTGATATACAAGACCTACATGAAGAGGTACGGCGTCAAGCAGGAGGACGTAGCGTTAATGTCCATCTTGGACCACGAGCATGCATCCACATGCCAACACGCTCAGTACCCCTTCAAGATAACACTAGACTCGATAATGAAGTCACCCGTGCTCTCAGACCCTGTTAGGGTATTGGAGGTCGTGTCTCCAAGCGATGGAGCTGCAGCTGTGGTGCTTTGCCCCCACGAGAAGGCTAAGGAGCTCGGCGCACCTCACGTGAAGATAGCAGCGTCTCAGTTAGTGAGAGATAGCTTCAACATCGTCGAGAGGGGGGACGTGCTGGCCATGGAGGCCCTCGTAAAGGCTGCAAGCAGAGCCTACAAGGAGGCTGGGGTCACCCCATCAGACATAGACTTCGCTGAGGTGTACGATGACTACTCAGTGATGGGGGTCATAGCCATGGAGAAGCTCGGCTTCTGTAGAGAGGGTGAGGGAGTTAAGGTGCTTAAGGAGGGCGAGGCTAAGCTTGACGGTAGGATACCAATAAACACGTTTGGAGGCCTTAAAGCTCGAGGAGCACCTATAGGCGCTGTAGGCGTGTATCAAGCTGTAGAGGCATACCTCCAGTTAACTGGTGAAGCTGGAGCAAACCAAGTTAAGGACGCTGAGGTGGGCTTAACCCATGGTAGCTGTTGCTTCAACTCGATAGCGGTCGTCAACATATTCAGGAGGTGTTGTTGAGTGGCTACATCAGCCTACTGGAGGACTAGATTTCAGAGGTACAGGCTGATAGGCAATAGGTGCAAGGAGTGCGGCAAGGTGTTCTTCCCACCTAGATTTGTGTGCCCAGCATGCGGCTCAGTTAAGCTTGAGGAGTACAAGCTCCCGGAGAGAGGGAAACTCGTCGAGTACACCGTTGTCTACACAGCCCCTAAGGGCTATGAGGTCATGACGCCCTACGTGATAGGCATAGTTGAGCTCGAAGACGGAGTTAGGGTTCTCGCTCAAATAACGGACGTCGATGTCGAGGACGTCAAGGAGGGCATGGAGGTAGAGGCCTCAATAAGGAGGTTGCCGGAGCAGCTTGAGGGAGGCATGATCTGCTACACCTACAAGTTCAGGCCAGTCATAAAGTAACGGCAAGTTACTGTTTTAAGCAGAAGTAATACACGTGGTCTACTGGTGTCCTCAAGTTGATCAAGGCGTCAGTGCTCAGCTCTAAAGCCGTGGTTCTAGGCGAGAACGTTGCGTGTGACGGGCATGACAACAGGAGGTTTAGAGTGGTAACACATGCCCACTACGACCACGTCTATGGGTTAAAGGAGAGCTTGCTTAGGTGCGAGGCAGTCTACGCAACCCCGATAACGAGGGGCATGCTCACCGTGCTCTACAGCAGGAGGGCTGAGGGCATCAAGACAATCAACTACGGGGAGCCTGTGATGGTTGGAGACGAGATCATGATGTTCTATCCAGCAAACCACATACCCGGCTCAGCTCAAGTGCTCGTCGAGGACAGCGATGGCTTTAGAGCTCTCTACACGGGGGACTTCAGGCTGCCGGGGGCACCCATAATCGAGGCCGATGTCCTAGTCATAGAGGCTACCTACGGCCACCCAAGGTGCGTTAGGCCACCCATAGAGGACGTCTACCACGCGCTGATAAGCCTAGTCGAGAGCGAGATCAAGAAGACCTCGATCCACGTGTACGGCTTCTACGGCAAGGTTCAGGAGGTCATGGAGGTTCTCAGGAGAAGTGGTGTGGACGCCCCCTTCCTAGCCCAAGGAAGGATGTACGAAGTCACAGAGGTATGCAGGAGGCACGGCATGAAGCTTGGGGAAGTCGTGAACGCAGATAGCAGAGAGGGGCTGGAGATCCTCAAGAGTGGGGGCTGCGTGTACTTCAAACACTCCTCAAAGCTCGGTGAGCACGTGAATGGAGTCAAGATACATCTGACAGGCTGGCAGTTCAAGTGCACGTACAGGAGGATATCCGAGGACACCTACAGAGTTTCGTTGAGCAGCCACAGCGACTTCAATCACCTGCTGGCCTATGTGGAGGACTGCAAGCCTAAGCTCGTGGTCGTTGACAACAGCAGAGACGGTTATGGAGAGCACTTCGCCTCTGAGATTAGGAGAAGGCTGGGGATAAAGGCTATAGCTTCACCCTAAGCTCTACATTTAATAGCTATTATCCTGTTATTCTCGAGAGGCTATAGCGAGGGTCCGTGATGAGCGTAGCGGATAGAGTCATGGAGCTAGCTAGGAGGAGAGGCTTCTTCTGGATATCTGCTGAGCTCTACGGAGGCGTAAGCGGCTTCTTGGACTTCGGCCCTCTCGGCAAGCTCCTCAAGAGGAAGATCGAGGAGAAGTGGAGGCAGTGGTTCATAGTTAAGAACCAGGAGTTCGTAGTCGAGATAGAGACTCCCGTCATAACCCCATACAAGGTCTTCGAGGCCTCAGGCCACGTAGCTCACTTCACTGACTACATGGTCGAGTGCTTGAAGTGCGGCAGGAAGTTCAGGGCAGATCACTTAATAGAGGAGCAGGCGGGGCTCACGGGCCTTGAGGGACTGAGCGAGGCTGAGCTATCATCAATAATACGCGAGAGGGGCTTAAAGTGCCCTGAGTGTGCAGGACCACTAGGCGAGGTCAAGAGGTTTAATCTTCTATTTCAGACCACCATAGGCCCTTACAGCGAGAGCATAGGGTTCGCTAGGCCTGAAGCGGCTCAAGGAATGTTCACGACGTTCAGCAGGGTCTACAACGCCATGAGGAACAGGCTACCACTTGGTATAGCTCAGATCGGTAAAGTGATGAGGAACGAGATATCGCCTAGACAGGGACCCATAAGGCTTAGGGAGTTCACCATAATGGAGCTCGAGCTCTTCTATGACCCCAAGGACCCCAAGTGCCCAGTGCTAGATAGGAGTGAGGTCTTGAGGATAGTCCCTGAGGACAGAGTCTCCAAGAAGCTCATGGAGCCCATAGAGGTCACGGTCGAGGAAGCCCTGAAGACCGGCGTGGTACTTAGCGAGTGGACTGCTTACTTCATGGTGTTAGCCCAGAAGTTCATCCAGGACCTAGGGATACCATTCGAGAAGCAGATGTTCATAGCCAAGCTACCTCAAGAGAGAGCTCACTACGCTTCACAGGTCTACGACCAAGTGGTTGAGCTCGAGAAGTGGGGGTGGGTTGAGGTTTCAGGGCATGCCTTTAGAACTGACTACGACTTGAGGGGGCACATGGCGTCGAGCGGCGAGGACTTGAGGGTGTACAAGCAACTGTCGAGTGAGGTTGAGGTTGAGGATTACGAAGTGAGGCCGGTCCTAGAGGCCTTAAAAGAGGACTTCGGCGGCGAGGCTGGGCTCGTGGCCAACGCGTTGAAGATGATGCCTGGAGCTAGAGTGCTTGAGGAGCTTGAGTCCAAGGGGTTCTTCGAGATGGGCAAGTTCAGGGTGTATAGGAGGCACGTGGAGTTGGTCAAGGTGAAGAGGAAGGTCAAGGGGAGGAGGTTCATACCATTCGTCGCAGAGCCCTCATTTGGAGCTGAGAGGCTCGTCTACGCAGCTATGGAGCACGCATTCAAGGAGAAGGAGGGGAGGGTCATACTGTCCCTACCGCCAGACATAGCCCCCATAGAGGTCGCGGTGTTCCCGCTAGTCAATAGGAATGGGCTGCCGGAGAAGGCGAGAGAGGTGTACAAGGCTCTGAAGGATAGAGGGCTCCTCGTGGAGTACGACGACTCAGGCTCTATAGGGAGGAGGTACGCTAGAGCTGATGAAGTCGGAGTCCCCTTAGCGGTGACTGTAGACCACCAGACTCTTGAGGACGACACGGTGACCATAAGGAGCAGAGACACGTGGAGGCAGGTCAGATGCTCAATACAGCAGCTGCCAGATGTGATCGAGGCTTACGTCAGGAGAAAGGTGGCCATAGCTCCCCTCAAGGAGCTCATCGAGTGAAGAGGTAAGGCTTAACTCTCCTAAAGCCTCTTATCCTCTTAAAGGTGATGTAGATGAGCAGGGTCGTCGAGAAGAGGTTAAAGCTGAGGAGGAAGGATGAGGTGAAGGAGGGGACGGCTAGGATAAACCCCAAGACAGCTGAGTTCTTAGGCATAACCGACAAGCTTGAGGTAGTCCTAGCGGGTAAGAAGAGGTATGACTTCAACGTGTTCATGAGCGAGGCTGTCCCCACAAACGAGGTCTGGTTGAACTCAGAGGAGATGAGGAGGTACGGGATAGCCGATAACACCACAGCTACTGTGAGGAGGCCTCTCCAAAGAGCTGCTTGAGAGGCTAGCCCCTCACGAGCTTAAGAACCTGGTCGTAATACCTTTCTCTCCTAGTCAGCACTATCTGCTGAAAACTCCTGCCTCCACAGCGCACCTCCTCAAGCCAACCCGCCACAAACCCCACTTCACCCTCGAAGAGCTGCATCCTAAACTCCTCGACGTAGGAGACCACCCTAGTGGGGTTGGCGTCTCTAAAGCCGCTGATCAGTTCGACGAGCTCGACCCCATACTTAGATGGCATGAAGGGCGAGTATCTATCGTCGACGACCTCGACTAACGCCTCCACAAAGCCTAGACACTCGACTTCATAATCATCGCTATACTCGTTAATTATCTCATCCCACTTGAGTACTGGCTCGAACTCAAACTTGACGGGTCTACCGAGGCTCTTGGACTCTATGACGCCGTATATGAGCTTCCTCCACTGATGGTAGACGTACTCCCCAAGAGTGTAGTTCTTGAATCGCCACCTAGAGAACTTAGAGCTGTCAACCACCTCAAACTCGTTCCTCAAGGAGCCCTCTGAGTAGAGCTCCGATAATACCTCTCGAAGCTCCTTAAGCTCGCTCATTCCATACACCGTGAAGTCAAGGTCGCTCAGATCCACTCTATAGAAGTCGTGTAGCAGTGAGCCGAAGACTCCAAAGCATTTGTACGTCAACTTTGAGGAGCCCTCTACCACTTGGAGGAGCTCTTCAACGGCCTTAGACATGGGGTCCCCCTTCTCCACCAGCTTGAGCAGCCCTTTCTGAGGATCTCTAACCTCAGCCACCTCCTCTTCGCTTACAGCTACAACCCTTAAACCCAATGGCTTGAGAAGCGTGGTGTACTGTGGGTACCTCTCAAGCACGAATCTAAGGCCCTCGTCCTCATAGAACTTGTAGTATTTGACGGGTCCTCCATC
>QMSN01000002.1 GCA_003650865.1 Thermoprotei archaeon | reverse complement strand
CTCAACCTCAACTGATATCTTAGATAGAGCCTCAGGCGTTAGCTCTAGAACCCTGTACCTGTTCTCCCCAACCTTCTCAAATGACTGTGAGCCCTCTGGGAGTATTAAGTGAGCCTCATGCCTAGACGTCGAGCCTCCAGACACATAGACCTCCACGTCCTCGAGCTCGCCCATCGACCTCATAATTGAAGAGGACTCTCCAGCAGGTATGCCGTACTGAGACACGTTCAAGAGGTCTGCGACGTCCCTAACCCTCTTGAGAAAGTCCAGCAAGAAGCTCAGCGTGTTGTCCGGGTCCTCCTCGTAGATGACCTTTAAGCCCCTAACCATGAGCTCAACCCGCTCTCCCAGCGTGACCTCTGCGTAGAAGCCGTTAAAGTCGAGCTTGAGCTTATCTAGAGCCTCAAGTACCTCCCCGAGGTCTCCGGTAGCCTCAGTAACTCCAAGGAGTGATGCCTTAAGGCCGTTTAGTGCTTCGTTTAAGCCCCTTATGGTGGCCACCATCGTGAACTCCACGCTATTGCTCTTGAGCTCTAAGTGCATCTGCAAGGTCTTGAGCTGGAGATCCTGCTCAAACCACTGGTTGAAGTATGAGAACGCTTTAAACATCTCCTCATCGGATTCACCATTCATGCCTCCGAAGTAGCTCTCATACATGCTCTCAAGCCCCCCAGCTATGTCACCCCTAAGGCCCACGGTAAGCGTCACCGTGAGCCTATCGGGGTCCACGTGGAGGTCGAGCTGCTCAACCTTGAACTTGTGGCCTGAGGACTCCTCAATCTCGCTTATTATCATCCCCTTCATGAAGGCGAAGGAGGACTCCAAGTTCTTGAGTATGTCGGGTGGTATGGAGCCCTCTCGGAGCTTTGCAACAGCCTCTAAGTGAAATGAGGACTCGTTGCCGCCTAAGACCTCAAAGTCAAAGGATCCTCTCACCCACTCTATGTTGGTGTGGGGGTCTTGAACCTCAATGTTAAAGTTGCCCTCACCCCTAGGCTCATCGTAGTGCACATTTAGGGTTACAGTTGGAAGGTAAACCTGTTGCACACTTGGAAGATGGCTGATATCGTAGCTCACGTACATCCTAGAGCCAGCAACCCAAGGAGACACTGCTACGCACATCGTGCCCTCAAAGCTCAGAGGCTCATGAGGCTTAATCGAAACGTTTAGGTTTATGGAGACCCAGCCTCCAGGCAGAACTTCAAATTCGACGTCTGCACTGCCCTGATCAGCGTGGCACGTAGGGACTGCGAGGAGGAGAGCTAAAGCCAGCGCCGCTATGAGGGCTGAGGTAGGCTCGATCCTCATCGCCTAGCCACCAAGTAATATTATTCTACGCTAGTTTTTAACCCTATACGTGTATTCTTTAGAGCGAGTGGTGTCAAGCCCATGGAGTACGAGTACAGCGAAGAGGTTAGCGTTGAGGGGCACCTCATAGACTCCATGATACTCACGAGGATACTCGACAGGATAATGGAGCTTGAAGGAGACTTCGAGATCGTGGAGTTCAGGGTTGGCAAGAGAAAGCACGACTACAGCACGGCTAAGCTCATAGTGAAGGGCAGGAGTCGAGAGCACCTAAACGAGATGCTCAAGGAGCTCTATAGGCTTGGAGCCGTGCCCGTCAAGGCCAAGGAGGTTAAGGTTGAGCCAGCACCTATGGATGGAGTTGCACCAGACAACTTCTACTCGACAACCAACTTCCCAACGGAGATATACTTCCAAGGCTCGTGGATACCAGTCGAGGACATAATGATGGACAAGGTCATAGTGGTGGACCCTACATCCAAGAGGGCTAGGTGCGTCCCACTTAGAGAGGTCAAGAAGGGTGACCTCATAGTCGTCGGGGAGGACGGCGTGAAGGTCAAGCCCCCTGAGAGGCCTAGAGAGAGCTTGAGGATCTTCGAGTTCATGGCGAGCAGGGTCTCACCTGAAAAGCCCTCAACCTCCATAGTTAAGCACATAGCCAGAGACATGCATGAGACCAAGCGTAGAGGAGGCAAGATAGCTGTAGTAGCTGGTCCAGCAGTTGTCCACACTGGTGGAGCTCAAGCCCTAGCTAGGATCATAAGGCTTGGGTACGTAGACGCCCTGCTAGCTGGAAACGCCTTAGCAGTCCACGACGTGGAATACGCACTCTACGGCACGAGCCTAGGGGTTAAGGTCGACGAAGGGGTAGCAGCCCCTAAAGGCCATAGGAACCACTTGGCAGCCATAAACGAGATAATGAAGGCTGGCTCCATAAAGGCGGCAGTTGAGAAGGGCATCTTGAGGAGGGGGATAATGTATGAGTGCGTAGTTAGAGGTGTGCCATATGCTCTAGCAGGCTCAATAAGGGATGACGGGCCTCTGCCAGATGTCATAACAGACGTCGTCGAAGCCCAGAAGGCCTACAGGGAGCTTCTTAAGGGTGTTAGCATGGTGCTCATGTTAGCGACGACTCTGCACTCGATAGCTGTTGGCAACATGCTTCCAGCTACAGTTAAGGTCGTGTGCGTCGACATAAATCCAGCCACCATAATAAAGCTCCTGGATAGAGGGACAGCACATGCAGTTGGAGTTGTATCTGACGTAGGGGTCTTCTTGAAGCTCTTAGCAGATGAGCTTTGGGGTCTAAGCGCGACGTAAGCTACTTGATGCTGGCAGTCGCCTTCACGATGTCGGTCTTAGTGACAATCCCGGTCAATCGACCGTCAACTCCAGTCACGGGGAGGCCGCTTATCCTGCGATCCACCATAACCCTAGAGGCCTCAGAGAGGTCTTCGTCTTCACCTATGGTGAGAGGGTTCTTCGTCATGACGTCCTCAGCGGTCATTATTATCGACGAGGGGAGAGACTCAAAGGCTGCGTGCTTGACTGGCTTGAGCGACGACATGTAGAACGTGAGGTCAGTTGAGGTTACAATGCCTATAGGCCTAAACTCCTCGTCGACGACCACGACTCTGCTTATGTTGTGCTTAACCATCAAGTTCATGATCCTAAACATGGAGTGTAGGGGCTTTACGTAAATCACGTCCCTGCTCATGAAGTCCCTGACCTTAAAAAGCCCTCTACACATCTCACCGTAGTACCTGCAGACATCAGTCTTAGTCGCTATACCCATTAAGCCCCCTCCCTCACCAACCACAAGCAGAGAGCTTACCCCTCGCTTCAGCATGAGCTTCGAGGCATCCTTAACGTCCACGTCGGGCTTCACAGTTATCAAGCCCACGCTCATGACCTCAGATGCGGGTATTTCTATCAAGCTTCTATCGCTATCGTCAGCCGCTAGGAACCTCACCACGTCCTTCTTAGTTATTATGCCGACGGGCCTGCCACCGTCAACCACGACGACTCTACCTATGGAGTGCTTTATCATGAGCTCCCTCACGAGGGCTAAGCTATCATAGGGATTAACCGTAACCACGCTCTTAGAGGCTATGTCGTATATGGAAGTCAAAGCACCCTCCCTCCAACCCTTAGAGGAGGGCAAGATTTATGTCTTTAGCCTACTACGCTGAGACTAATGGTCAGCGAGGAGATCAAGGTATTCCTAATGGCTTTAATGCCCATCCTGGAGACCAGGATGGCCATACCATTCGGGATAGCCGTAGCAAATCTGCCAGCACTAGAGGTGCTCGTGGTCGCAATGATTGGAAATGTCATACCAGCTCCTCCACTACTCTGGGGGCTCTCAAGCTTGGAGAGATGGGCCTTGAGTGGAGATGGAGGGGTTAGGGGGTTCATAGCCTCCCTCTACAGAAAGATACTCCACAAAATTAGGAGTAGAGGTGAGAGGTACATAAAGCGCTATGGCCTACTAGGGCTCGCCCTCTTCGTAGCCATACCACTACCTGGAAGCGGAGTCTGGACGGGGTGTGCCTTAGCCCATGTGCTGGGCTTAGAGCCTCATAGGGCTCTAGCCTCCATAGTAGTAGGCGCTCTTGCAGCAGGCCTAATGATCCTAGCTGGGACTCTAGGCTTGATATCGCTCATCTAGCGCTCTTAGGGCGACGATATGTTGACCCTGAGCTGCTCAACCCCCTTCTTAGACCCTATCTTGAGGGCCAGCCTCTTAATATCCTCAGCAGAACCCTTAACAGCTATTATCTTGTGACATATCTTCTCACTCACGTGTATGTGGAGAGAAGCCGTAACCACATCCTTAAACTCGTGCTCGACATCAGTCAGGTACTCCTCAAGCCCCTTAACTTCGTGGTTGTAGAGGAAGGATAGAGAGCCTACCACAGGCTCACTTCCACCACGAGTCCACTTAAGCTCAGCTAGAAAAGACTTCACAGCGTCTAGTATCGCCTTAGACCTATTCCTATACCCCATCCTATCTATCATCTCGTCGAACTCCTTAGCGACCTCAGCTGGTAGTGACACACCAAACCTTACAACACCCGGCATAGTTACACCTCTACACCATATTTGCTCCTCCATTAGATTTAAAGCTTTGAGGAGGTTTTAGGCTGAGGCTAGTAGCCCATTATTATTATTGACCTAACGCTGTCAGCCAGCTCCTCAGTCTTGTCGGCTGCCTGCTCTATCTCGTCAACTATCTCCTTAAACCACATTATGTAGACTGGATGCATGACGTTCCACTTGCTTATTATGGTCTTCAAGAGCTCAAGCCTGACCTCGTCGATCTCCTCCTCGAGCCTCTCAACGTCGTGGGACTTATCCAAGGCCTCTCGAGGGTTCACGACTATGGACCTTATCATGGCGTTGGCCTCCTTGACCATCTCTATGAGCCTCTCCGACATCTTAGAGAAGCCCGTAGACACATCAGGAGCCAGCGTGAGAAGGGGTTTACATAGGCCCTCAGACTCCATGAATATGAACATCCTCCTACAAGCAGCTCTCAAGTAGCCAGCCACGTCGTCAGCTGCGAATATCAGCTTAATGACCTCCTCCCTGTCCACCCTATCCAAGTTGCCGCTGGCCAGCTCATCCAGTATCTGCCTCTTGATCTTGTCAGCCTCCCTCTCATGCTCAGAGACCTTCTCGTAGGACTTGGTAAAGCCCTCCCTATCACACTTCATGAAGAACCTGAGGGTCTCGTAGAAGGACTCAGCGCACTCAACCACTTTGCTCATGTGCTTCTCGCATAGGCTAAAGACCCTTCTCTCCCTCCTCCTCGCCATCCAAGACAATGCCGACAACAGCTTAACCTCCTCTCGCCTACAGTAGAAAAGGTGGTGTTCATGATAATTATTGTTTTCTATCCGTCTCTACAGGTTCACCAGAGGCTTAGGTTGAGGGTTGCTTAAGCTCGTAGAACACCAAGCCGCACCTGCCACATACGTTGACGGAGACCCTAGCCTTCCTAGTAGTCCCTACGGGTATGAGCACAACCCCGTAGCCAGCTGACGAACCCCCACACCTAGGGCACTTACCCTCATATTCACTTGTAGACACGCTACCACCAAAATACTGATTGTCTTACGATATTAAAGTGGTTTCGCGGTTTTGTCCAGCAGCTAAACAGCCTCAACCTTGACTGGTCTGCCCTCCCTATCGTAAGCAGCTACTGACCTCATGTCGTAGGGGTAGGCGACTATCACCATAACCACACCCAAGAAGCTGTGCATATCCCTAATCGAAGGCCTAGCTGAGCCCGATGGGTGGGAGTGCACGGTGCCCACTATGGAGAGGTCTATGGGCATGCTGTAGAGGGAGAAGCTTGAGAAGCCGAGGCCAAACGTGGTTGTTGGAGGTAGCAGAAACTCCTCTACACTCACAACTCCACGCTTAGTCGAACCCCTCAATAGGAAGAATACCTCTCTAGGGTGGTTCTCCTTGGCGACTTGAAGCAAGCCCTCCAGCAAGTCCCTTGGAAACCTGACTTCCAAGAGCCTCAACTCCAAACCCTCATGAGGACCTTGTACACAGCTATTGCGAGTACAGGTATAAGTGTGAGTAGAGCGACGAGCCCCCAAGCCTCTAGGGGTAGGGGCTTCGAGTGGAATATGGAGCTTATGGGCTCCACGTATATCGTCAAGAGCTGGATCGCTATGGAGGCGACTACAGCCACGTGGATCCAGCGGTTGCTTAAGAGCTCAGACCTATAGGTGAGCCTTATGAAGTAGAGCGAGGCCAAGAGCATGGTGGAGGAGGCCACGTACATAACCGTGGCGGAGAGCTCAACCCCATAGGTTGGAAGTATGTCCCAGTAGACCAGCAGCAGGATCATGGAGAGGGCTGCTCCAAGGACTAGCGGGTAGGCCATAGACCTCCACGTCACTAGGGCCTTGAAGTGCTTGGGGGGCAACTGCATGATCCCCCTACTCGGCTTGTCAAAGCTTATGGCTAGAGCTGGCACCCCCTGAAGCACCACGTTCAGCATGAGTATTTGGAGGGCATTTAGAGCTGTCTTGTCAGCTCCAAAGGCAACAGAGGAGGCAAACACCAGGAAGAGGAGGGCGAAGCTCGTGGTAAGCAGGTATGAGACAGTCTTCCTTATGTTCTCGGTTATCGTCCTGCCCTCCATTATCCCAGCCACTAGGCTAGCGAAGTTGTCGTCCGTCAATATGACGTGAGAGGCCTCCTTAGCCACGTCGGAGCCCCTAAGCCCCATGGCAACCCCCACGTCAGCCATCTTGAGGGCAGGCGCGTCGTTGACGCCGTCGCCAGTCATGGCCACGACATCCCCCCTACTCTTAAGAGCCTGCACTATCCTGAGCTTATCCTCAGGAGTAGCTCTCGCTACAGCACAAGCCCTCTCAAGCTTCTCCGCGAGCTCCTCTAGCTCGAGGGCCTTGACCTCATCTCCAAGCACCACGTCACGTGAGCTCTCAGTAGATATCCTAAGCTCGTCAGCTATCGCCTTAGCTGTCGTGGGGCTATCGCCTGTTATCATGAGGACCCTTATCCCAGCCCTATGGCACTCCTCAACGGCCTCGTAAACCCCATCTCTAGGCGGATCCATGAGCCCCACGAGCCCTATGAGCACGAAGCCCTCAAGCTCCTCCTCTAAGCCCTTGACCCCTGGCTTAAGCTCCTTAAATGCAAGTGCGAGAACCCTCTCACCTCTAGAAGCCATTAAGCGGTGGGCTTCCTCAACTTGAGGCTTAACTCCACCTATAGGCTCAATACGTGAGTCGAAGAGAGCTGAGCTGCACTTCTCAAGGAGGACCTCGGGGGCTCCCTTGACGAACATGAGGCTCCTCCCATCAACCGTGCACGCCACAGCCATCAGCTTTATCTTAGGGTCAAACGGTATCTCGAGAGTCCTCGGAAACCTCTTGAGGGCATCCTTAACGTCATACCCTAAGCCCTCAGCCAGCCCTATAAGCGCTAGCTCCGTGGGGTCACCAGTCCACCCCCCATCAGTTGGGTTCGCGTTGTGGCAGAGAGACGATGTTAGCAGGAGCATCTCGAGATCCCTATCGTTAACAGCTCTATCTGGATCCAAGAAGCCCTTGCGCGGAAGCCATATGCTCTTCACCTTCATCTCGTTCTTCGTCAGCGTCCCAGTCTTATCCGTACACACAACGGTTAGAGGGCCCATGGACTGTATGGCGTTGAGCTTCCTGACTATTACGTTTCTAGAGACCATCCTCCTAACGCCGAGCGCTAGAGCTATGGTGACTGCAGCAGGCAACCCCTCGGGTATGGCTGCGACTGCTAGGGCTATGGCGGTTATTATCATGTCGACCACGTCGCCTCCGGTGAGGGCTCCGTGGATGAAGAAGATGGCGCATAACAACGCAAAGAGGGACACAAGCTTCCTCCCAAGCCTCTCAATGGACTTGTGGGCTTCAGTCTCCTCCTCAGCTCTCTTGACGAGCTTAGCTATCCTGCCAAGCTCAGTAGACATCCCTGTAGCTACCACCAACCCTGCACCTCTACCGTTTACAGCGTAGGTGCCCATGAAGGCCATGTTCGACCTCTCGTATATCGGAGTTTCAGGTGGAAGCACTACGCTAGCGTCTTTAGCCACTGGCACGCTTTCACCAGTCAGCATGGACTCATCGACCGTCAAGCTGCGGCTCTCAATAAGCCTCAAGTCTGCAGGTACCTTGTCTCCAGCCTCGAACACCACGACGTCGCCTGGCACGAGCTCACTCACGTGAATTTTAGCTACAGAGCCATTGCGTATCACCTTAGCGTAGGATGGAGCCTGTCTCTTGAGGGCCTCCAAGGTCTTCTCAGCCTTAAACTCCTGGGCGAAGCCGAGCGCCACAGCTATTCCTATTATGGCCACTATGGCAGTCGACTCATAGACCCTGCCAAGCGATGCTGAAAACACCGTTGCCGCTAGCAGAGCTATTATGAGGACGTTCTTAAACTGGCTTAACAGTATGCTAACAGCCGACTTCCGAGCTTTAACCTCGATCTCGTTGAGCCCATACTTCGAGAGCCTAAGCTTAGCTTCACTGCTGCTCAAACCCTTTAAGCTAGAGTTAAGCTCTCTAACTGCCTCCTCAATGCTCATGGAGTGCCAAGGCTTCGTCAAGCCCTATCCTCCAAGCTAGGGGTTTATGTCCAAGCCGACGTTTACCCACACGTCCTCTAGCATGAGCTTAAACCCCATCTCCTCGTAGAGCTTGAGAGCCCTCTCATTGTCCTCCCTAACCCAGATAACAGCTCTCTCAGAGTGCTTTAAGGCTTCCTTCAAGGCTGAGGAGAGCACAGCCCTACCATAACCTAAACCCCTATACCCGCTTAGAGTGTAGACGTTGCCTATGACTGAGACTTGAGGTGTGGAGGCAACTATAGACGCCATGGAGACGGCCTTGCCATCCCTAACTATGGCAAAGGTCCTATAGGACCTCAAGTAGTCGTAGGCCTCAATAGAGGGGTTCACGTGCTTTGAGCCTCTAGCCCTCAAGACCTCTACTATAAGGTCCTCGACGAGCCTCCAGTCAAACGCTGTAAGCTCAACCACACCTGTAGGCTCTGAGCACAAAGCCCTCTTAGCCTCAAGCACCTTAACCCCATAGATCCCCCTGACGTCGAGGTCCTTGAGGACTTCAGAGACCATGTCGAGGTGGCTCCTCCTCATGTGGAGGACGAAACTCCTCGCCTTAAGCGTCCTCAGCAGAGCTCTAAGCTTAGAGCTTGGATCCTCGACTTCGCCCAGACACCTCAGGTGGACATCGGGCTCCTTAAAGCCCTCGTACACGAGCATGTAGCACTTAGGAGTTAAGCCCTCAACCCACAAGTACCACTTGCAGAGCTTAGAGCCAGACTCTAAGTGCCACAGTGGATATGCGTGCTCAACGGGATCTGCTGAGAGGAACTTCCTAAAGCTCTTCTCAACCTCGCTTGTTAAACCGCTTATCATCAGCTACACCGTCGTGGCCTTAATGGCGTTGAGCAAGTCCACTCTTATAAGGTTTTAGAGCTATAGTATAGGGGGAGGAGGGTTTAAGGTTGAGCAGGTCCGCCAAGCCGATAATCGTGGATTCACCAGACTTCCAAGCATTCCTGAACTATGCTAGGAGCTACTACTTCACGCTCGCCAAGCTCGCTTGGGATGTAGCCCAGAAGTTAGCTGATGAATGCGGCATACCTAAGGATAGAGCCATCTACGTTTGGGGCAAGGTGTTTGAGACCTTCAGCTCACCCCTACGCTACCTCTACAACGAGTGGGATCTGCTACCCCCCGACTACAAGGAGAAGTTCATGAGTGAGGAGCTTAAGGAGGAGATCGAGAAAGCGGCTCAGGAGATCATAGCTAAGCACGTCGGCCCTCTTGAAGCCACAAGTCGAGAGCAGCCTCCCGAGGAAACTTCCTGAGGGTTCTCCAAGACCTCCTAACACAGGGAGGTATTGAGCTCTGAGAAGCTAAGCTCACAAGCCAGCTCAAGGTTTCAGGGTCTGAGGGGTAGCCGCTCCCCCTAACCCCATACTTATCCCTGAGCTTGGATATCTCCATGTCCCTAGCCACCTTAGCCACTATGGAGGCCGCCATGCACTCCACGTACCTGTCGTCGGCGTCCTCAACGACTAAGACGTCGCACCGACCGCTTAAGCGTCCTCTCAACATCCTCTCAAGCCTCTTAACTGGCTTAACGCAGTCAGCCACAACCCTCTTGATGTTTGCCCTAGACACCGCCTCGACGAGGGAGGCCATGGCCTTCATCGTCAAGGAGCTCACGTTGTGCCTATCTATCTCGTAGGGCTGGACCATCTTGACGGCCACGAAGGCCGAGTTCACCATTATTACTGGGAGGAGGTCTAGCCTAGCTGACGGAGTGAGCTTCTTGCTATCCCTAACGCCAGCCTCCTCAAGAGCTCTAGCTCCAGCCTCATCTAGAGCCACTAGAGAGACAGCTAAGGGACCTACGCAGCTACCTCTACCAGCCTCGTCAAGCCCTACGAGGAGCGGTTTAAAGCTCCTGAACTTCAACGCTTAAACCTCCAGCCTCCAAAACTCCTTTGAGGGGTTGCGCCTCGGCACAGTATAGTTGAGCTCTAAGCCTGCTATAATCCACTCTCACTAGGGACGTGAGCCTGAGGAACTTGACGGCTTCACGTGGAGGAGCGTTAAGCTTCTCAACGACTAAGCTCTTGTGGCAGTCGGGGTTAAACATCATTAGCGGCTTGACGGGCAGAACCGATGGGGAGAAGCACAAGGCCACTTCAAGCCCCTTTGAGCCATAAGCCAGCGTTAAGGGCATCTTCAGCTCCTCATCGAGCAACTCCTCAACACTGAAACCACACGAGAGCAGGCAACTCCTCAAGAGACTAGTCAAGCCCCTAGTGGACTTCTCCACCACCCTCCTCCAAGCCTCTTGAACAGCTCCTCTAAGCAGAGGGCATACAACGCCGGCCTTCATGAAGCCCTCGACTGTGAGCTTAGGAGTTAGGGACATCGTTGAGAGCCCCGTCATGGACTTGACGAGCTCGTCGATAACCTCATCGATGCCGTAGACGGCGACGCAAGCCTTTAAGGGGTCCTCGGCTAAGATCGATGAGAGGGGGTCCTCAATGTCCAAGCGCAACTCCAACTCTCTCTCCGATAGCTCTAGGAGTATCGGCTCCACGTACTTGGGGACGTAGACCTTGGGCACGTACCTAGACGTGGAGACTCTGTGAGCCCTATTGATGAGGCCTATCCTCCTCAAGACCTCGACCACATCTACGCCTCGCCCAACGCAGGCCTCAACAGCCATCCTAACCTCGTCCTCATCAGTGCTCTTAAAGTCTGAAGCCCACATCTTGCAATAAGCAACTAAGGCTTTAAGCTCTGAACCCCTTAAGCCGTTAATTCTAATCCTCACGTGCTCAGCTATGTGCCTCCCATAGTCCTCCTCGATTATCCTCAAAACCTCGGATCTAAAGCTGCCACACATGGCTTGAGGGCCAAGCTCAACGAGCACCTCCTCAACTTCCCTCCAAGCCCTATATCCTAGACCAGGCCATCGGAGCTCCAGCTCCTCAATGCACTGCTCAGGGAAGGAGCCCTTATTCAGGTACATGTAGAGTGCCTCTAAGTGGGCTGGGCTCTTAGAGAGCTCCTCTACGAGCTCTCTAGGCGTCACAGAGCTCACCTAAGCCTAATCGTGATCTTAGTCGTCGGCTTGAGGAGCTCGACGACCTTCTCAGCCACGACCTTGAAGCTATCCTCCACGTAGTCCTTACCCCCTAAAACCCTCTGTTTGACTAGCTGGCCAGCCTCGTCATCCCTCTCAACCACGAGGAGTATGGAGTTTGAAGGGAGCTTTGACAGGGCCATTAGGCCGTCGGCATCTCCATCCATTATTCCCATTATAGGCTTCCCATACCTCTCAAAGACGTCTGCGACTATCAGCGTCGTGTCGTCGCCGACGGCTATGACGCCCTCAACCCTCGAAGCGAGCTCGTGGATACGCCTAACCTCGTGGTCCAGCATAGCCACGCCAGTCCCTTTACAGCTCAACTTGGCCCTTGACGGAGGAACTCCTCGAAGTAGCTTTAGGCTTGAGACCTTCGAGCTAGCCAAGCCCTTAAAGCCGAGCCTTTCAAGCTTCTCAAGTCCATGGAGCTTCAGGTTCACTCCCACACCGCCAGTTATCCTGCCGTTTTCCTCCACGAGAACCACGTCGCTTGAAGTCGCCTTGCCGACTATTATGCCGTTCACCAAGATGAAGTCCCCAGGCTCAGCAGCCAAAACCCTCCTGTAGGTCTTGCCACCAACTCTCCAGATGTTCTCCTCAAAGCTCACTCGAGGCGTAACCTCATAGCCTAGGAGCTCAGCCACTCGACTAGCCACATCCTCAGCTCCAGCTGTGACTGGTATTACAACTCTGCTGTTGGCTTCAACCTCCACTATGGGCTTCCCCTTAACTCTCCTCGATATGAGCCAACAGTACGCATGGAACTTAGCTGGGTTGCTGGAGTAGGATGCTAGAATAGCCACGTCGCATGTGGAGCTTGAGATGATCTCGCTAACAAGCCTATCCTCAAGCTTCACGGTGCTGCCGAGCCCGGAGTCCAAGGCTGCTGTGAAGCCAGTGACACCCGCAATTCTACAGTCGACTTCTCCGAGGGAGCTTATGGAGTCAAGTATCTTTCCAGCCAAACCTCTATCGAAGACCTCGGCCATGTGGAACACTAGCAGTATATTCACGCCATATAGTTCTCCATGTAAACATTAAAACTCTACTGAGCCACTCTCACTTGGGGTTTGAGGTTTGATAAACCCTGAGGCTGAGAGAGAGGTCAATAGGCTCATTAACGTCCTCAAGGAGCTCGGCGTCAAATTCAAGAGCCTAATAGTCTTCGGGTCAGCTGCTAGAGCTGAGGGCTTCAAGCCTGGCGTAAGCGACGTAGATGTCTTAGTGGTCGTGGACTCCATAACGGATAAGCTTAGAGAAGCTGAGAGAATTGTGGGCAAACCCCTAGAGCTGGGCTTCATAACTCCCTGGCAGCTCCAAGAGCTCTGGTCTAGTGGAGACCCCCTAGTCCACATGCTCTGGAGGGAGGGGGTGGCGGTGGTCGACGACGGCTTCTTCACGAGGTTGAAGTCCAAGGGCAAGCCTGAAGTCACTGAGTACACGGTTATGAAGCTCAGGTTTTGGGGGCTCAAGGACTTAGCCAAGGCCATGAAGCCCGGCGTAGACAGGGCTAGTGGGCTGAGAAGTCTACACCACGCTATTAGAAACTTCGCTAGGGCACGAATAGCTAGGGAGAAGGGGGTCTTCGCCATAACCGACCTTGAAGTCGAGGAGAACCTAAATCCACAGGTGCTACCTAGGTATCGGGACTTCATGTCTAGGCTTAAGCGCAACATGGAGTACTACGAGCAGCTGATCCTAGAGGCTCTAGATGTAGCTGAGGCAGTTGATGGAAAACCCCTCCCCAAGATCCACGAGATCATGAGCTGCTGCGAGGCCTAGCTTAGGGAAAGAGATAAAATTGATCGTTGAGCTACGGGTTAAGCATGAGGCTCGTATTCCTCGGACCACCAGGCGCTGGCAAGGGCACGCAGGTGAAGATGCTGTCTAAGGAGCTAGGGGTTCCCAGCATAGCCACTGGAGATGTCTTGAGGCTTGAGGTTGCTAGTGGAAGCGAGCTTGGGAAGCTCGTCAAGGGCTACATGGAGAGAGGGGAGCTCGTTCCCGACGATGTGGTGATATCAGTTGTGGAGAAGTGGCTTAAGGGCATAGACGTCAAGAAGGGCTTCATACTAGACGGCTACCCGAGAAATGTGAGGCAAGCATCTGAGCTAGATAGAATGCTTAGAGAGCTTGGAGTTGAGCTTACAGCAGCAATCTACCTCAACGTGCCGGAGGACGAGATCGTTAGGAGGCTCTCCGGCCGATTAACGTGTAGGGCTTGTGGAGCTGTGTACCACGTGGAGTTTAACCCCCCAAAGGAGGACTTGAAGTGCGACTTGTGCGGTGGAGAGCTCTACCAGAGGGAGGACGATAGAGAGGATGTTGTGAGGCGTAGATTTAAGGTGTACACCGAGAGCACAAGGCCAGTCCTAGACTACTACCGTGAGAAGAGCAAGCTCCTAGTGATCGACGGCGTTGGGGGGATAGAGGAGGTCTACGAGAGGATTAAGAGAGCCATCGGCCTGTAGAGCCATCTCAAAATAGCTTAAATACTCAAAGCATGTAACCAGCTAGCTGGTGGTCAACGTGGAGTTCAAGTCCATAATATACGAGAAAGCTGAGGGTATAGCTAAGATAACCTTCAATAAGCCTGAGAAGCTGAACGCTGCCGATGTAACCTTCCTGCAGGAGCTTAAAGCTGCTCTTGAAGACGCTGAGAAGGATGAGAACGTTAAGGTCGTCGTCATAACTGGGTCTGGAAGGGCCTTCTCAGCGGGGATGGACCTATCCATGTTCAAGGAGGGAGTGAGCGCCTACGAGTTCTCGAAGATCATGGAGTTGGGCCACCAGGTCACCAGGTTCATAGAGACCATGAGCAAGCCCGTCATAGCTGCAGTCAATGGCTACGCCCTCGGCGGTGGATGTGAGATATCACTTGCCTGCGACATAACGATAGCAGCCGACACAGCCTCATTCGGCCAGCCTGAGATAAACTTGGCGTTCTACCCATCTTGGGGTGGAACTCAGAGGTTGACTAGGCTCATAGGCTACAAGAAGGCCAAGGAGCTCATACTGCTAGGAGACAGGATATCAGCTGAAGAGGCCTACAGGCTTGGGATCGTAAACGCAGTTGTGCCAGCCGACAAGCTCATGGAGAAAGCCATGGAGTACGCCAAGAAGCTGGCCTCTAAGAGCCCAGTAGCGCTCAAAGTCGCTAAGAGGCTTGTGAACTCAGCGTTAGAGACAGACCTAGAGGCTGGGCTTAGAATGGAGGTTATGCAGTCAGCGCTATTCCCAGCTACTGAGGACTTCAATGAGGGGCTTAAGGCGTTCTTCGAGAAGAGGCAGCCGAGCTTCAAGGGTAAGTAAAAAGGGTGTTTTTCTAGAAAACACCCTTCTTTATATAACGTTCATGTTTATGGTGCACTGCTTAACTCCTCTAACGTCCTTGAGGGGCTCGACCCTGTAGCTTATGTACTTGCCCGAGAAGTCCTTGACGGAAGACCCGAAGACCACAGCTCTAGGGCAGGCGAGCTCGTGGCCCTCCTTCATGATCTCCTCGCAGGCTATCCTGTATGGGCAGTTTATCACCTTAATCACTATGTTGTTCTCGGTAGGCTGCTCAATCACAAAGTTGGATCTAGATGCAAACCCAAGCCTCTCCAGAACCTCTATGTGCTCGTTTATCGCCTCTATCGGCGTGACGCCCCTCTTGAATTTCCATATACCTAGCTTCTCAACTATTCTGACGAAGAAGTCTTGAGCGTTCCTCAATATCACCCTTGAGAGCAGGGGCTTCGTCTTGAAGACCTCAGCTTTCTGCATGCCGTATAGCCAGGTGTTCAATACAAATATGAAGCCTTGCTTAGATTCTTCGCTCAAGAAAACCACCTTCACTATATCTAGGTTTCTCGCCATACTTATTAAACTAATGCGCTACTTCACCAATAGTACAGGCTTCTTGCTGGTGTTGACAACTTCAGTCGCCACGCTCCCCATGAGCCTCCTATAAGCGCCGCCCACGCCTATGCAGCCTAGTACTATTAAGTCGCAGCCCTCGCTCTCAGCCACGGAGTTTATGACCTCCGCGGGCCTCCCCTTCAAGACCTTGGTCTCGAGCTTAATGTTCTTCGTGTACCCCATAACCCTAACCTCGTGAAGTATCTTCCTGTCAATCTCCTCAACGCTGACCTCCACCTTAGCCCCTAGAGATGCGTAGTCAGCTGGTAATGGAGGTATCACGTGTACCGCTAGAACGTCCGCCTTAAGCGAAGAGGCCAGTTCAAGGGCGAAGTCCGCTGCCCTATATGAGACAGCTGAGCCATCAACCCCGACGAGTATCTTCTTGACCTTCCCCAAGAGCTTCACCTAGAAGTCTTTTCGTGGAGAAGCTCTTTTAAGCTGTTCGAGCGCGTCTAGGGCTTAAACCAAGAGAATATGCAGTAGTCCACAGAGCCCGTCTTTGGGTTTACACTGGCTATTATGAAGCGCTTCTTCACGCTGTGAGAGAGCCTACCAGCTCTTATTATCTCGACAGGGTCCATGGATCTCTCCATGGGCATAACGTGCACGAGGAAGGGGGCGTGGTCTATGCCTGGACCGTACTTGTAAACCGCGTACATGGAGCCGAACTTCATGCCGGGCCTCACCACGTAGCCCCTCTCCCTCAAGTCCTTGTACACCTTGTACCTGTACTCAAAGTCCTCGTAGAACTTCTTGGCGTACTCGTAGAAGTCCTTGGGTGAGACCTCATTCCCCGCTTGGTCGACTATGGTGATCCTCCCCTTCTCAGCTAAGTAGTAGGCCTCGAGAAGGGATAGCTCTAGAGGCCTCTCAGGCATCTGGTCTTTGGGCTTAGAAACACCCACAAACTTCCCGTAGAAGCCCTCCTTGTAGAGCTTAGCTGCCTGCTTGACGTCCCACACAACTACCCTGCCGTCTACAAGCTGCGCCTTTACCCTGAGCTCCTCCAATAGCACCACCTTAACAGTTTATAAGCGTGTTACATTTGAACATGCTCTAGCGAGCATAAATCAGTAGCGGTGGCAGTGAGAGTGAAAGATTGAAGGGCGTAGCGAGGTTTGCACTGCTACTAGGAGTGGGGATATGCATATTCCTCGTCTACCTCTACTTCGTAAACCCTGAGGAGGTTTTTAGGGAGATAGCTAGGGCTGACGTAGTCCTCTTGACCATGGCCTTCCCCCTAGACGCAGCCTTCATGGTGCTCTTCGGAGTTGGCTGGTACGTCTTGATAAGGTCTGTGTGTAGAGGCGCTTCCCTCAAGGACTGCGTGTCGATATCCCTCGTAAGCCTATTCGGGGACGTCATGATACCAACAGGTACGGTCACTGGAGAGGCAATAAGGCTCTTGCTGGCTAAGAGGAAGCTTAAACTGGGGGTTAACAGCGCCCTCGCCACGATACTCGTGCACAGGATAGTGAACTTGATGGCCTTCATACTTTACTTCATGGTGGGCCTCGCCCTGTTCTGGTCTAATATGTCGAACAGCGTGGGCATGATAATTCTGCTCGTGCTAGCGCTCGTAGCTGCTGGCGGAGGTCTCTACGCAATAAGGAGCTTTGGAAGGTCTAAGAGGCTTCAGGGCTTCATAGCTAAGGCGTCTGAGAAGCTCTTGAAGACCTTTAGGAGGTGGAGCGAGGAGTCAGGAGATGTTATTGAGTACAGCATAAGCGAGTTTAGCGATGCAGTTAACAGCATGTTCTCGAGGCCATGGATCATAGCCCTGTCCTTCGTGATATTCGTAGCTCAATGGGCTGCAGCCATAACAGTACCCTACGTGGTGTTCGCCTCACTAGGACACCCAGTGCCCTACTCCCTAGTAGCTGCTGCATACCCCATATACAGCCTGTCCCTCATGATACCCATAGGCATACCAGCCATGCTGGGGGTTGTGGAGGCATCCATGACGGCCACCTTCATAGCCCTAGGGGTTTCAGCATCAATAGCCTCATCAGCCTCCATACTGACCAGGCTTATCGTAGTGTGGTTTGAAGTCGCAGTTACTGGTGCTGTTACAGCCATGTACTCCCTAAACGTGTTCTCAGACATATTTAGGAGAGGTAAGTTAAGGAGCCCTGTGCATGGCGAGGAGCCTAAGGCTATCACCAGTCCTCAAGGCAAGGTCTGAGAGAGTCTCAAGCCTCTCACAAACCTCGTGGAGGAGCATTAACGCTGACGTCGAGACGTTGGACTCTAAGAGCTTAAGACCGAGATCCCTGTGGAGCTCGTCGACAGCCCTCTCGATCTCCTCAAGCTGATTACAGGCCTCGAGAGTCTTGTGCACATTAGACATGAAGAGGGATAGAGCTGCTCTAAGCTTCTCAAGCATGGAGCTAACTGACGACAGGAGTTGCTTAAAGCCCTCAGCAACCTCAGGAGTCGGGTACCACCTCTTCGATGTGGCTATAGATATCCAAAACGATATGCTGTCAACATAGTCGAGTATAGAGTCCAAGTTGAGGATAAGCCTCATCCAGTCCTCCCTGTACATCAACGCCTCTCCTATCTTGGCCAAGTAGTCGTATATCTGAAGCTTAATCTCGTTACCCTTCTTCTCAATCTCCTTTATCGCTTCAGCGAGCTCCCTAATCCTCCTATTGGTCTTCCCGGACAAGTAGAGCTCCATCATCTCCTTCAGGTGGCTGAACGACTCCCAAAGCTGCTTACTGTGCTCCATTATCAAGTCCATGAGCTTGTAGGCAGCAGCCTCTTGTGAAGTCCTCTCAAATACCAAGAGTGCAACCCCGCGTAACGCTTATTTGACGATTTAGGTTTCAACGTATGAGCTTAAAAGCTTTCTTCCAGATGGTGTGCACTGTGCATGAGCTCTCAATAGCCACGAGTATATTCGAAGCAGTTCTAGAAGTAGCAGCTAAGCACTCAGCCAAGAGGGTTGTCGAGGTCAACTTGGAGATTGGAGAGCTAACCCTCTTAAACCCAGACCAGCTCTCCATGGCCTTCGACTTGCTCAGTAAAGGAACCGTGGCTGAGGGCTCTAAGCTGAACATAGAGGTCGTCAAGGCTAGGGCTAAGTGTACCAAGTGCGGCTTCGAGTGGGAGTTGAAGATTAGCTCCATGAGCCCCTCTATGAGCCACATGCTAGCCCTTACTTGTCCAGCCTGCGACTTCAAGGTCTACGCTAGGAGCACATGCCCCAACTGCGGCAGTGAGGACTACGACATCGTGAGGGGTAAGGAGCTGGTGATAAAGTCCATTAAAATCGAGAGTTGCAGCGGCTGAGAAGGCATGGGAAAATTTAAATTTTAAAAGTAGAGCAAGAGGGGTAACCTAAAAGTTCTCTAAAATCGCAGGAGAGGGCTTAAGTTGATCGAGATTAGGTGGCATGGTAGAGGCGGGCAAGGAGCAGTTACAGCTGCTGAGCTACTGGCCTCAGCCGCCATAATGGAGGGCAAGTGGGCTCAGGCATTCCCAAGCTTTGGAGCTGAGAGGAGAGGAGCTCCTGTACAGGCTTACACTAGGATAGACGACAAGCCCATATACAACAGGTCGTTCATCTACGAGCCAGATGTAGTAGTCGTCTTAGATCCAAGCCTACTTGAGGGAGCTGAGCTCAGAGACGTGTTATCTGGGCTTAAGGCAGGCAGCAAACTAATAGTTAACACCAAGCTCAGCCCCAAGAGCCTAGCTGAGAAGCTGCACTTTAAGGGTGAGGTGGCCACTATAGACGCCACGGCCATAGCCCTCGAGGTCATAGGTAGACCTATAGTCAACACCGCAATGCTCGGAGCCGTTGTCAAAACCGTAGGCGTTGTGGATCCAAGTAGCGTCTTGAAGGTCCTCGAGAAGAGGTTTAGCGGCGGGGTACTAAAGAGAAACATCGAGGCTATTAAGAGGGCTTATGAAAGCACTCTTCAGGAGGTTGCTTGAGTTGTCTGAGCTTAAGAAGTGGTTTGAGCTACCCATAGGATGCACTAATATAGAGCCGGGGTCAAGCCTCAACAACATAACTGCTGGGTGGAGGGTCTTCACCCCCGTCATAGACGAGAAGAAGTGCACTAAGTGCTACTTATGCTGGGCATTCTGCCCCGAGAACGCCATCAAGATAGCTGACGACGGGTTCCCAAAGACAGACTACAGGTACTGCAAGGGTTGTGGTATATGCTCCAACGAGTGTCCGGCTAAGGCCATAACCATGATAAGACAGGAGGTGTAAGCTTGGCTCAGAGAATGGCTCTATCCACTAACTACGCGATAGCCTATGCAGTCAAGAACTGCGACGTAGACGTGATAGCTGCATACCCCATAACCCCTCAGACCACGGTAGTCGAGAGGCTCTCGGAGTTCGTAGCCAATGGAGAGCTGGACGCTGAGTACATACCAGTTGAAAGCGAGCACTCAGCTCTAAGCGCAGTTATAGGTGCTTCAGCTGCTGGCGCAAGGGTCTTCACAGCGACGGCCTCTCAAGGCCTAGCGCTCATGCACGAAGTCCTCTTCATGGCGTCTGGCATGAGGCTCCCCATAGTCATGAGCATAGCCAATAGGACGCTCTCAATGCCCCTCAACATACACAACGACCATCAGGACATGATGTCCTCGCGGGACTGCGGCTGGATACAGATATACATAAGCTCAGCTCAGGAGGCTCACGACACGGTAATTCAGGCCTACAGGCTTGCTGAGAGGCTCGACATATTGCTGCCCGTATGCGTGTGCTACGACGGCTACGTCTTAAGCCACACATACGAGCCTGTTGAGGTCAGGGATAAGCAGAAGGTGTTGGAGTACACGCCTAGAGTTGAGAGGCCTCACGTCTTAGATCCCGACAAGCCGATAACCATGGGAGTCATGGCCCTCCCCAACTACACCTACGAGTTCAAGTACCAAGTCGTAGATGCCTTGAAGAGGGTTCCAAAGGCCCTAGAGGAAGTGGACGCAGAGTTTGCTGATAAGTTTGGGGTTAAGTACGGGCTCTACGAGGAGTACATGTGTAGCGACGCAGACGTTATAATGATAGCTCTAGGAGCAATAGCCAGCACGGCTAGGTTAGCGATAGACAACTTGAGGAGCAAGGGGTTCAGAATAGGTCTGTTTAGACCTAGGCTCTATAGGCCCATACCAGTTGAGCTTTGGAAGAGTGTGCTTAGGAAGGCTAAGATGCTCGCCATAGTAGATAGGGCCATAGCCTTCGGCGGCTGCGGTGGACCTCTATTCTCAGACGTCGCCACCATGTTCATAAACGACTCGGAGAGGCCGCTAATGATCAACTTCATAGCTGGCATAGGCGGTAGAGACGTGACTGTCAGGGATCTGGAGCAGATGGGCTTAATGGCCTTCAAGTCCCTGGAGGAGGGCTTGAAGGAGCAGTGCATATACTTCGGAGTTAGGGGTGTTGATTATGGACTATAGCATGAGCACGGTCAAGGATTTGCCTAGAGAGGAGTACTTCGCCTCAGGCCATAGGCTGTGTCAGGGCTGTCCAGAGGCCATAATAGCTAGGCTCGTGACGAAGGTTTTAGGGCCGAACCTCATAGTCGTAACCCCAACGGGCTGCCTCGAAGTCAGCACCTCAGTCTACCCGGAGACTGCTTGGAAGATACCTTGGATCCACGTGGCATTCGAAAACGCAGCTGCCGTAGCTAGTGGAGTTGAGGCAGCTATAAGGGCTCTTCAGAGGAAGGGCTTGAAGTACAAGGGAAGGAAGATACACGTGGTTGCAATAGCTGGTGATGGAGGGACTGCGGACATAGGGCTGCAGGCTCTCAGCGGAGCTCTTGAGAGAGGCCACGACTTCGTCTACATATGCATGGACAACGAGGCCTACATGAACACCGGGATTCAGAGAAGTGGAGCTACACCCCTCAAGGCCTGGACAACCACGACCCCCGTAGGGTCCAAGTGGAGGGGTAAACTTCAGCTGAAGAAGGACATTCCAGCCATAGCGGCTGCTCACGGCATACCCTACGTCGCCGTAGCCAGCATATCCCACCTGAAGGACTTCGCCTACAAGGTCAAGAAGGCAGCTGAGATCGACGGCCCAGCCTACATACACGTCCAAGCCCCATGCCCAACAGGCTGGAGGTTCGACTCAAGCAAGACTATTGAAGTAGCTAGGCTTGGAGTGCTGACTGGCATGTGGGTGCTGTACGAGATTGAGCGTGGAGTGTTCAAAGTCACAGTCCCAGTGCCTCAGAGGAGGCCTGTAGAGGATTACTTGATGCTGCAGGGAAGGTTCAGGCACTTAACTAAGGAGGAGATCGAGGAGGTTCAGAGGTACGTCGATGAACAGGTTGAGAAGGTGAATAAGAGAGCTGGCTACACAGCCATAGGCCCAGTAGTGAGACTCTAGACTCCCGCCTTTTGTTGTTCACTCCACCTTGAAGAACTGCGACAACCTCTTCTTGACCTGCTTTACCAGTTGCTCCACATCAGCCATCACAGACCTCCAAGTCCCCTCGCTTATGAAGGGCTTCGCCTCGTCATGGAGGGTCTTGGGGGGCTCGTAGCCCATGACTTGTTTGAACTCCTCAATCCAGCTGCTCGGCAGCTCATCTGGAAGCTCGACTCCGAGGAGCCTAGATAGCATTATGGTCCAACCCCTAGCAACAGTCTCGACGTTGTAGCCTCCTCCACCAACCATCACGTACTTGCCGCCAGCGTACTTGTGAGCCACTTCGTGCATGACGTCAGCTATCTCGGAGTAAGCTTGAGTTGTTAGAGCTAAGTGGGCTAGTGGATCCTCGAAGTGAGTGTCTACGCCGCTTTGCTGGACGATGACGTCGGGCTTAAAGGCCTCAGCTAGTGGAGGCACTATCTCCTTGAAGGCGTACAGGTAAGCCTCATTGTGAGTTCTAGGCGGGAGGGGTATGTTGACCATGAAGCCATAGCCCTCACCCTCACCCATCTCGTCCATGAAGCCAGTTCCCGGGTATAGGTACATGCCTGACTCGTGGAAGTCAACCTTCAAGGCTCTAGGCTCAGAGTAGAGGCTCCACTGAGTTCCATCTCCATGGTGGACGTCTATGTCAACGACCATAACCCTCTTGACGCCCCACTTCTCGAGGAGGTACTTAACAGCTATAGCCACGTCGTTGAAGACGCAGAATCCAGCACCTCTATCCCTAGCTGCGTGGTGGTGCCCACCTCCAGGGTTGAAGGCGTGAGTGCACTCACCCCTCATAACCATGTCAACTGCATTTAGAGTTCCTCCAACGATGAAGCATGAGGCCTCGTACATGCCCTTAAAGGCAGGGGTATCCCCAAAGTCGAGCATGCCATAGCCCCTCTCACTAAGCTTCTTAACCCTCTCTATGTAGCTGTCCTCGTGTATCAGCTTAAGCTCCTCCACACCAGCCATCCTAGGCTCTACGTGTCTCACCTTGTCTAAGAGGCCGTAGCTCTTGACCAGGTCGAAGAACAGCTTATACCTATAGGGGTTTAAGGGGTGCCCCCTACCGAAGTTGTAGTTTAAGTACACGTCTCCGTAGACTAGCCCCACATCAGCCAATGAGGTCACCGAAACCATATTGAAGGACAAGCCTTATAGGGTTTCCCGTGAGGACGAAAGTCAAACCTCTAGGGCTTCACCTCCTCAAGTAGCTTCTCAGAGGCCTCTATCAGCGGATCCCAAACAGGCATTAATAGCGGGTGGTAGCCGAGCTCGAGCTTAGCTAAGTCCTTAACGGTAAAGCCCTTAGCTATCGCCTGTGACACAAGGCTAGCTCTTAAGTGAGCACCTTCACCTAGACACTGAACACCTACAACTCTACCCGTGCCCCTATCAGCCAGTAGCTTGACAAGTGCCTTGCCGGGGTAGTAACCCCCCTTAACGGGCCCCTCAACAGTAACAGGTACAACGTCTAATCCAAGCTTAGAGGAGAGGCTTGAGTTTAAGCCTGCAATGCCGATCTCAACCCCAAATACCTTGCTTAGAGCTGTGAGAGTTGTGCCTGGATACGAGTCAACTTTACCAGCTATGTTTGAAGCCGCTACTCTAGCTTCGCGTATAGCTGCAGAGGCAATTTGAGCTAGCACGGGGCTTTCTGTGACAAGCTCCTTAACTTCAACGCAGTCGCCAGCTGCATAAACCCCTTCAACGCTAGTCTCCATGCGCTCGTCAACCACTATACCCCCAGTAACCCCAAGCTTAACACCCAATTTCTCGGCAAGCTCAACTCTGGGCTTAACCTTAGTCGCTAGGACAACCATGTCGCAGTCGACCTCAAAGCCGTCACCTACAAGCCTCTTAACTTGCTTGTCACCCTCAGCCTCTCTAACATGAGCGTCGGTGTAAACCTCAACGCCGAAGCCCTCAATAATACTCTTAATCCTAGAAGCCACGTCTTGATCCAGTATGGTCGGCATGACGCTACTCAAGGGCTCCACGAGCTTAACCTTTAACCCCAGCTTGTGCAGAGCATCAGCAACTTGCAAGCCTAGGAAGCCACTTCCATATATGGCAGCGCTCTTAGACCTCAAAGCCCACCTCCTAATAGCCTGAGCATCGCGCAGATCCCGAAGCTTGAAGACTCCCTCAATGCCTGAATACTCGAATGGAGGGTCAACAGGCTTAGCTCCAGTAGCTAGGACAAGCCTATCATATTGCATGGAGCTCTCACTGCCAACACTACTTGTAGGCCTAACTCTAGCGACACCGCTAGAAGCCTCAACAACTCTATAGCCCAACAAGACGTTGATGCCAGCAGACTTGTAGAAGTCTTGAGACCTCAAAAAGAGGTTATTGAACTCGACCTCGCCAGAGATAGCGTAAGTCAATCCGCATCTGCAATATGCTGGGCAAGGCTCCTCCGAAACCACTATAATCTCGAGGTCCCGGCTAAGAGATCTACAAGTCAAAGCGACTTCAAAACCAGCCCACCCAAAACCAACAACCAAAACTTTCACACAAACCACCAGAAAACAAACAGCACAAGCAGAGATAAAAACATAGACGCAAAGAGTCCCTCTAAAAGACAAGTCGAAGGAGCAATCATAAGTTTTTTCTAAGCCGTGCGAGCTAGCCGTGGGTGATGCTCAAAGAGGCTGATGGCGCTCATGAGCATCGAGCAATTGAGGCAGTAATCGCTTTATCTCTTCGAGGACTCTTGTCTCTCGGTGTCGAGCTTTGGCTGTTGTGCCTGGAGATTTAGCTGTCAAGCTGGGCTTAGTGTCCATTGGTGAAATCCAAGTCCAGCCTGCAGGAGTCGACTTGACTATTGCTGAGGTCTATAGGTTTAGGAGCTCAGGGCTCCTGGGCTTTACTAGCAGGTCCCTACCTGATGTTGAGAGGCTTGAGTTCACGAATGGTAAGCTCCACTTGGAGAGGGGTGCTTATAGAGTAAGGTATAACGAGGTCGTCAGGGTTCCTGAGGACTGCATAGCGATTGGGCTTCCGAGGTCCAGCTTGATGAGAATGGGTGCAACTATCATCAGCGCCGTGTGGGATCCAGGCTATGAGGGTAGGGGTGAAGGGCTGCTGATAGTTGAGAACCCGCATGGCATAACCCTAGAGTCTAACGCTAGAGTCATGCAGCTGGTCTTCATAAAGCTCTTGGAGAAGCCGGAGAAGACCTACGAGGGTGCCTACCAGAGAGAGGGTTTATGAAGCCACTCGCTTGAGATAGCGACTTGCTCAACGCCTACTCATAGCCCACCAGCCGTAAAACCTCCTCCAAGTTTCGATCACCTTGGGTATTATGGGCTCTATTGGAGGTCCCTTATAGGTTCCAGGGCAGTTCGTGTCTATGTAGACCCTGTACTTGAAGCCAGTCTCATCCACGTATAGGGCGTCCTCCTCACCTTCCTCAGCTCCAACCTTAATGTAGAATGGGTATAGCCTACACACACCGGGTCTCTCGAAGTATATAGTGCACTTGGCTATTCCCCCCTCATAGGTGAGGAACACGCATGAGCCATCGGGCTTCTTGGCTAGAGCTATCTTGCCGTTCACTTGAACTATGAGGGGGCCGAAGGTCTTATATATCTTGAGGGCCTCATGGGTCAAGAGGGGGACTAGGAAGTTACGGCAGCATAACCCACACCTTATGCAAGTCCACCTCTCAACTCTCCTCCATGGGACGTAGTTATGCCCCGACAACAGCGGGTCACCGCGAGCCATAGAGGTAGGCTAAGGCTTAATACTAAACTTTTTCTAGGCTATCTCCAAGATAACCTAGCTTATCGGTGGAGGGTGTGGGGTTGAGGGTTGAGAAGGAGACTCTCAAGGTGGGAGAGATATGCGATGGAGCTGAGCTCAAGCTTAAAGTGGTTAAAGTCTCAGGTGACGGCGGCCCCGTAGTCGCCTTTACCTCATCCATCCATGGAATCGAGGTTAATGGCTTTGAGGTTATGAGGAGGTTGTACCAAGCAGTCCTAGATGGAGGTTTAACTGGAACCCTCATATTCGCCCCCATGGTCAACCCCTTAGCCGTAGCCATGAGAAGTGTTGTCACTCCCCTAGACTCCATGAACCTAAACAGGGTCTTTCCTGGTAGGGCTGGAGGAACCTTAACTGAGAGAATAGCCCACGCTCTCTCCAAATACTTAGCTGACTCAGGTGTGGAGTACCTAGTGGACTTCCACGGTGGAGGTTATTGCTGTGAGAGTGCTCCTCACGCAGCTATAGTTGATGTGGGTGATGAAGAGCTCCTCGAGAAGGCCTACGGCATGGCTAAAGCTGCTGGCTTCAAGTACGCAGCTGTGCTCAGGAGAGCTGAGCTTGAAGAGGAGCTTAGGCTTAAAGCAACTCTAGACGCCTCCTTCATGAGGAGAGGAGTGCCGTCAATACTAGCTGACTTCGGCTCTTGGGGTTACCAAGAGCGCTACATAGAGGAGGTTGTGAGGGGGCTAATCAACATGCTTAAGAGTTTAGGGGCTCTAAAGGGAGATGTGGAGGAGAAACCCAACCCAATAGTCGTTGAGAGGCTTTGGATAAGGGCTAATAGAGGGGGTATGTTCTACCCTGAGGTCAAGCTCCTCGACGAGGTGCCTGAAGGAGGAGTTCTGGGGAGGGTTATTGACCCCCACTTCGAGGAGGTGGAGGTTGTGCACTCACTTATGAGAGGAGTAACACTATTAATACGCAATTACCCTCCAGTATTCACAGGAGAAGAAATAGCGATGCTGGGTGTGGCGAGAAGTGGGATTCATGAACAGGGCTTATAGGCTTCACGTGGACGCCTGCAATGAAGTCTTAAGCTTAATACTCTCAGGGTCCGTGAGCACGAGGACAGACGCTGTGAACAGCCTTTCTCAGGCTTATGCGAAGCGCGGTATAGGGCCCATAAGGGGATGGTCCTCCAAGAACCTCTACGACAAGGAGATGGCAATGGTCTACGTAGTCGGCAAGTATGGGCTAGGCCTAGAGCTAGCTGAGCACCCGCAGCTCGAGAAGATATTGTCCGCTGAGGTTAGCTACGAGGAGATATACCGTAGAGTCATGAGTGGAGTTAAGCCGTCAGAGGCAATTCAAGCCATTACTGGGAGCCTAGAGAAGAACACGATATTCAGGGTTTTGAGGCTTGTATTGACGGCTGTAGTCTTGGGGTTTGAGGAAGAGGAGAACCTAGTGAAGCTCTACTGGTCTCTAGCTGAGGAGTTTAAGCAGTATAAGAGGGGCTTCTTCACCTTCATGAGGTTCTACGTGGCCTTAAGGGTTGCTGAGAAGATAGCTTTGAGGGAAGTTAAGAATAGGAATGAGAAGGAGGCATTGAAGCTCGCCATATGCATGAAGGTTGGAGCTAAGAACATGGCTCCACCCGACGAGCTTATAGCCCTCATATCGAGAGAGGTCTTTGGTGCACCTAAGAAGTTAGTTCAGAGAGTAGTGGGTGAGGCTAAGTGAGAGTTCTAGCTAGAGCACCGGCGACATCAGCAAACCTGGGGCCTGGCTTCGACGTGATAGGTGTGGCCCTAGACTTAGCCTACGACGAGGTTGAAGTGGAGCTCTCGGGCGGCGAGGGGGTTGAGATAGCTGTTGAGGGGGTGGAGTCGGAGAGCATACCTACGGATCCAAGCCGCAACACCGCTGGCTTGGTCGCTACGTCGATCATGAGTAGGTTCAACGTCAAAGCTCGCGTGAAGATAAGGGTCAAGAAGGGGGTCCCTCAAGGAGTAGGGCTGGGCAGTAGCGCTGCTAGTGCTGCAGCTACAGCAGCGGCTTTGAGCAGGGCTCTCGGCTTGAAGCTGAGCAGCGTAGAGCTAATTGAGGAGGCGGCTAGAGGCGAAGTGGCTTCTTCAGGTGTAGCTCACGCAGACAACGTAGCTCCTTCAGTGCTAGGGGGCTTTGCCATCGTGTGCAGCTACAGCCCCCTACTAGTCGAGAAGCTCATGCCACCTCAAAACTTGGAGTTCGCGCTCGCCATACCCCTAACCGTGAAGAAGACCACTGAGAAAGCTAGATCCGTCCTGCCTAAGATGATAGGGCTTAGAGAGCACGTGGATGCTCTAGCTTCATTCTCCATGTTAATCATGGGGATAGTGAAGGGAGACGTGCAGCTCATAGGGAGGGCCATGAGCCTCGACAAGATAGTTGAGGCGGCTAGAGCTAAGAT
>QMSN01000001.1 GCA_003650865.1 Thermoprotei archaeon | reverse complement strand
GGCCTTCATGAAGGAGAGGGGTAAGCTGATGGGTGAACAGCTGCTTTCAGAGATTGATCCTCAGATTGCTTGGAGGAGGGATGCCACTACGTGGTGGGAGTGTGAGCGCCGCTTTCTAGACCCGTACATTAAGGGTAGGATTCTAGGGGTTAAACTGATGGAGCTTACGCCGAATACCTGTAGATTCAGGTTTACTCACTGTGCTTTCCTTAAGGGGTGGGCCTACGCTACTGTGAAGCCTGAGGATATGTGCGAGATACTCAAGGAGACTGAGAGGGGGCTTGCTGAAGCCATAAACCCCAACTTGGAGCTTGTGGAGTTTAACCCTGGGCTAGCGAGGTTTGAGCCTTACTGCCAGCTAACCATAAAGCTCAGGAAGAAGTAGCTGAAGAGGCTAACCACCTCATTTTTTGTTAAACCTACTTCTTGATGGTCTAGGTCGACTTAAACCTCTACTTCACGAGTTAAGTGGCGAGATTGTGTGGTGGGGCCGCCAGGATTTGAACCTGGGTCACGAGGGCCCAAGCCTCGCAGTCTACCAGGCTAGCCTACGGCCCCTTCTTAGATGGTGAGAAGGGAGGGGTTAATTTAAGCTTACCTCTTTAGGAAGTGGGTTAGGCTCACCTGCCTTGTTGGCGCCATCTCTCCTTCGAGGACCTTTATCACGGTTATCTTCCTCGTGGCTGGAAACGAGACGTTGTAGACCTGCACTCCATCTATGACTGTGTGGAATAGCTTTCCGTTGTGTGCGTGGCCGTGTATGGCTACTGGCGGCTTCCTCCTCTTAATGACTTCCTCCAGCTTAGCTGAGCCCATTTCCGGCCAAGCCCACTTGGGTTCTCCTACAAGCGTCTTGTAGGTGATGGCGTAGTGCGATATGAGTATCGTGAAGCCCTTCTTGGAGGCCTCTTGCAGCAGCTCATCTATTCTCTTCAGCCTCTGCTCGTACAGCTGAGCTATGTTGGGTATGTGCTTCCTCTGCCACGATGTCGGTCTATCTAGGCACCCCTTTGTCCCCACCACTACCAGCTTGTGGTTTGGGAGCTCTATCTCAGCCAGCTCGTCGTTGAGCCAGAGGACTTTGGAGTATCGGGCCATGATATCGTCGAGCTTGTCGTCGTACTCCTCATTGCCGAAGCACGCGACTATTCTGCAGCTCAGCCTGCTCTCTATGGCGTCTATGACCTTCTCGTACTCCTCCACCCTCCCCTTATAAATCATGTCTCCAGCCAAAAGCATGAGGTCGACGTCGGGGCTGTTGTTGAGCACTCTCTTGAAGTCGTCGTAGAACTTCGGTGAGTGGACATCTGAGACGGCTCCCACGAGGACTCCATCTAACATCTCTAGGGCACCACTTTAAGCATATGTCATCGCTCTAAGCTTTAAGAGTTCGAGGAACTCTTTATACTTTTGAGCCGAAACCCTGACGCCGTAGGCGTAGGGGTGTCCTCCACCTGATCCCCCGACCTCCCTTATTATCTCGGGCATGAACCTTGTTAAGTCCACTCCTCTAGCTCTAAGAGAGCACTCAACGAACTCGCGGTTGAACCTCGAGGCAATCCCTATACCCACGTCTCCAGTGATTAGTGATAAGGCGTAGCTGGCAGCTCTACCCGCAAACCCTCTTTGAGGGACCTCCTCGATTAGAGCTATGGGCCCCTCGATTACAGCGTTCTCCTCGACGTATCGCTGAACCTCGTAGTCGAGCCTCAAGTTCCTAATAGCCCTGGTGACCACCAAGTCTATGCGTCCAACCCTTAAGCCTCTCGCTAGCTCATCAGCTACTGATGTGAGCTCAACTGCCTTCATGCCTAATAACGCCAGGCTAAGCATCTCAGACTCGAAGTATAGGATTCCCTTACCCCACTTGAGCATCTGGCTCTTGACGAACTCTGTGTCGTCGAATGAGTCGGCTATAGCCCCATAAGCAGCTAAAAGAGCTGAGTGGCCGTCGCCTTCAGCGAATAGGTGGTATATGAGCTCAGAACATGAGGCACGAGTATTCACGATGACCTCATCAGCAAAGCCGAGGATTTCAATGCCAGCCGGTGGGGGGTGGTGGTCTACATACACCATTTTAACACCCCTCTGCATGAGGTGTCTTACGGCTGAGGCGAAGCGCTCGGCAACATCGACGTTGATGGCTAAATCAACTATTAGGAGAGAGCTCGCGTGGAGCTTCTGGCTTGAAGCCAACGCCTCGAGATCCCTGTGAAGCCTAGAAGGCTGAGTGAACTTCAACTCGACTTCGCCGAATACCCGCTTCACAATTGAAGCTGAGCACACACCGTCAGACTGGCGGGCTCAAGGCCTATCGCCGTGTGCAAGCACCATTAGGGGCCCAGCTTCCATGAACTCTCTAAGCTTAATGCCTCCCCCCTCCACGCAGAACATTAATAACTGCCCTCTTTAATTAATTAGGTGGCGGATGAAGAGATGACGGTCTAAGAGCCCAAGCGATGATATATGATGGGCGGACTGACGCCGCAACGGCTGTTCACCCTGTTTAAAATTTTTAAACTAACGCTTGGAACTTTCTCTGGGTGACCTTAATGTCAGCAACTATAGGCTTCGTTAAGGGCTCTTGCTACAACTGCAAGAACTACGACTTAGAGAAGAATTACTGCAAGACTAGGTCCATATGGACCACTCCAGCTGACAGCTGCGACAGCTTCACTCCTAAATGAATAGTAGCCTCCTCAAACCCTCGAAAATTACAACTTTATTTCATCATTTGATTTCAGAGATTGATTATGGCCACTCAAGCGTTTTGACTTGCCTATATGGCCCATACTTCTCAAACCTATCTCTGACAGCGCTAGGCCAGTTGGATGGGTCGAAGCCGTGTTGGGCTAGGAAGGCGGTAGCCCACCTTGTGAGGCCATGCCCCGTGCAGCCAGTCCATATCTCCCTGCCCTTAACTTCCTTTATCCTAAAGGCTGAGACGTAGTGCTTGTAGTGGACACTGGCAGCCGTTATCTCAAGCCACTCCGCCTCTTCCCTCTTACCTCGATAAGGCAAGTAGCACTCAATGTCTATGGTCGGTATCTTGTCCCTAGACGATATGTCGATCTTCCTCTTCTTAGCTTCCTCGCTCGACAGGTAAAACGGCGCGCCTACTACAACTCTCCACTCGAGCTCTAAGACCTTGTCCACGAGGTTCAACGTCTTCGAGACCACCTCCTCCCTTATCTTGACCACGTCGCTGGGTGCCCCTAGGTACACCATCTCCATGCGCCAGAACTCGTTGGTCCTGGCAAGGCCCTCCACTCCTCCAGCCTCATTTCTCCAAGTCCAGCCGCCCATGCACTCGTACACCTTTATGGGGAGTTCCTCAATCCTAACGGTTTCGCTGCTGAAGAACTGGTAGAATGGTGGGCATTGCACGGCGTCTAGCACGTACTCGGGTTCGCCCAGTATGTCCTTCAATAAGTCCTTCCTCAAAACCCTCTTCAGAGTGTACTCCCTCTTGTACTCATCGAATGCTGAGGGGTCTCGTGGGGGTACACAGACGTAGAACATTCCCTCGGGGAGGTGTTCAACGTAGCTTGAGAGCTTCTCGAGGACGGTTAGAGGTATGAGCCTAGGGAACATCCACTCCTCAAACCCTAGGGGTCTACACACGTTCTCTACTATTAAGTCACGCATCACCTTTAGGAGGCCTACCATGGGCCCTGTGAATATCCACTGTCCTCTAGCTGGGAACCTCTTTATCCAGCTCCTTTTCTCTGCTTCGCTGGCGACTTCGAGGTTAAACTTCACAGGCTTGGGGCTTGACTGCTCGATTACGTGGCCGAAGGGTACTAGGAGGGCTTTAGGAGCCTCTACCTCAGCTTCGGGCTTGACGAGGGCCTTCACGAGCCTATCCACTATCCTAGCCTCTAAGTCGCTTTCCTCGACGCCTCTGAGCTCTATGGTCAATAGGTCGCCTGTGAGTTCAGCTACTCCACGGTCGCCTAAGAGGTCTTCAACCTCGCTCAAGTCCCCCTTGAAGCCTGGGACCTTGATGACGTAGTTCAAGACCTCAAAGCCTCTCACGCCTATCCTATGCCTCTTACCCAGCTCTGCACCTATGAGCTTCCTAAGCCTGAAGAGGGCATCGTGAGCCCTCACGTACCTCCCAGAGGATATCTCCACGTAGAGTTTTCCGTCCTCAATCCTCCAAGCAGTTACCTTAGCACCCTCACCCTCCTTTCCCTTCGGCACGCCCTTCACGAGGATGCTCCTATTGGCCTCATCAATAACCTCCTTGAGAGTTTCCTCAACTCCTTGAAGCGGCTTGTTGAAGGTGAAGTACCCCTTCAAGCTAAACTCCATCATAAACCCTCCAGCCTCGATATTCTACTCCACCCTCCTTTATTAATTAAGACGACGTCCTCTAACCTAACCCCAAACTTACCCGGGATGTAAACCCCTGGCTCCACGGTTACGACGTTGCCCTCTCTCAACACGTCGTTGCTAGAGGATGACAGCGCAGGACCTTCGTGAACTGAGAGCCCTACCCCGTGACCGAGGCTGTGAATAAAGTACTCGTCGAGCGCCTTCTCCTTCAGAGCCCTCCTAGCTTCTGCGTCCGGCGTCGAGGCCTTGACGCCATCCCTCATGACTTTGAGCGCCGCCTCCTGAGCTCCTTTAACGGCTGCTATCACCTGCGAGGCCTCTCGATTCTCTCCGACGATGAAGGTCCTAGTCATGTCAGAGCAGTAGCCGTGCACTCTAACCCCTAGGTCTACGACGACCACCTCCCCCCTCTTGATGACCCTCTTGGTGGGCTTAGCGTGAGGATAGGCTGACCGTGGCCCTGAGGCGACTATGGTGTCAAAGGCCATGCCCTCAGCCCCCTCGATCCTCAAGGCCCTCTCCACTTCAGCTGCTACGTCAACCTCCCTGACTCCCTCCCTCAAAACCTCATAAGCCCTCTGAAGACCTGCCTCGACGACCCTCGTAGCCTGCCTTATGCACTCAACCTCGTAGGAGTCCTTGACCTCTCGCAGCTTTAAGAGCCCATCGTTAAGGTCTTTGACTTCCCGCACTTCAAGCTTGGCCCTTAAGCCATCAGCCATCTCGCGGGTGCAAAGGTCAAGCCCCACGCAACCCCTAACTTGGTATTCCACCAACAACCTCAGCAGAGCTTTCAGAGGCTTCTCACCGAGCTTGAATGACACCACCTTCACGAGCGGGCTAACCGTGTCAACTGCCTCCTTGTACTCAAGCGGTGGAACCATGAGTATAGGCCCTTCAAGGCTCTCAGCTACAAGCGCGTAAGCTGTCTTAGGGGGATTGCCGACCACGTCAAAACCCGTTGCGTACTGAACGTTCTCCGGCTGCGCTAACAGGACGTACTCTAAGCCCTCTCTCGACGCTAAATCCAAGATCCTCTTAAGCCTGTCCTCAATAACGCGTTCTGGCACAGCATTCTCCATGCTCAACACACCCTCGGCGTAGGCTCTCCTAGAGGGGGCTCTAACAGCTTCCTCCCTCCAACGAGTGTTTCGAGCACCACCTTCCCCTTAGGCTCTTCGCGCACCTCACCTATTATCGAGGCGTAGGCTCCATGCTTCGTCTTCCTAACGGCTTCGAGAACCTCCTCAGCAACTTCTCTCTCAACAACTATGACCGCTACACCCTCACACGTGACCTCGAAGGGGTTGAGGCCCAACATTTCAGATGCAGCTTTAACATCATCTCTCACAGGGACATCTATCTCCCTAATCCATATGCACAACCCGGACTTAGAGGCCATTTCGTTTAGAGCCATGGAGAGCCCACCTCTAGTGGGATCTTTGGCTGCGTGGACTCCTCCAATGCCCAGCGCGGCCTCCATGACGTCCCATATGGGGGCTACGTCGGACTCAAGCTTAGCCTCAAACTCGATACCCTCCTTAACTGAGGCTAGGGCTATGCCGTGATCTCCTATGAAGCCAGAGACTATGACCTTATCCCCAACCTTCAAGTTCGAGTCCTTCAGCAAACACCCTCTCTTAGCAAGTCCCACGCCAGCTGTGCTCACGACTATCTTATCTATCTTGCCGCGCGGCATGACCTTGAAGTCGCCGTGGACTATGGCGACCCCTACCTCCTCGGCCACGTCGTTCATGGACCTCACAATCCTCTCTAGTTTCTGTAGAGGGAACCCCTCCTCAACGACTATTGAGTCCATTATTGCCAGAGGCTTTGCACCCATCACAGCCAAGTCGTTTATGGTTCCGGCCACGGCCAGCTTCCCTATGTCGCCTCCCGGGAAGAATATGGGATCCACTGTGTGTCCATCCATGGTGAGCACGACCTCGTAGTCGCCTAGCGGTAAGGAGGCTCCATCATCCATCTCGTCAAGCCCAAGCCCGTCGTAGACCCTCCTCCTCTTGATATTCTGGATTATCAAGCTCTTTATGAGGTCCACCATGACGGTTCCGCCGGCACCGTGAGCTAGTAGTACATCGCCTGTCGCCATATGTAGACCCTCATGTGCATAAAGCTTATATCCCCTCCTATTGAATTTTCCCTCACCACATGAAGCGATAGTCAAGGTAGAGGTGTCTGATAGGTGCCGCAATACCATGGTGGAGATCTTAGGAAGCCCACTGGAGGCAAGTTTAGGCCTCACAGGAAGAAGAGGAAGTATGAGCTTGGCAGAGAACCCCTTGAGCCCTTGCCTTCAGACAAGGAGACTAGGATAATAAGGAGGGTTCGCGGGGGCAACTACAAGGTGGGCTTGAAGTACGTCATGTACGCCAACGTTATGGACCCCGAGACCCATAAGGCCTACAAGCTGAGGATACTAGGCGTGAGGGAGAACCCAGCTAGCGTTGACTACTCACGTAGAGGCGTGATCACTAGAGGGGCCATCATAGAGACTGAGAAGGGCCTTGCGAGGGTTACGTCTAGACCTGGACAGGACGGCGTCGTCAACGCAGTCCTCATAACTGGAGGCGGGGCGTGACCCTCATCTTAGGGGATAGGGATAGAGTTATCGTGTACTGCTGCTACCTAGACTCAAGTAAGTCGGAGTCTAGGGGTAGAAAGATACCTAAGAAGTACGCCGTAACCTCACCTAAGGTCGAGGAGATAGTGCAAGCAGCTTCTCAGCTAGGACTAGAGCCGGAAGTTGAGGAGAAGGTGCACCCCTCCTGGTGGTGGGAGGAGACGTCGAGAGTTTTAGTGAAGAAGGTGGGGTCCAAGAGGAGCTTGCTAATAGCCATAGCCAAGAAGATTCAAGAGAATAGAAGAGCACGCTCGTAATACGTAGGATTCCTTTATAGCTTACGAGAAAATCGTTAGCAATACTTCGCTGGTTATGGAATAGCCTTAAGAAATTTTTATATTAGATTGCTTTAAGGTTTCCCCAGTCATGGGGGAACCCCTCACGTCGCTTGGCGTGATCAAGCATATTTCACGGAACAACAACATAATAGTTAAAGCCAGCAAGGTCATACCTCGAATCGGCGACCCTGTTTATAACGGTAAGTTCAGGGTTGTAGGCTCAGTTTACGATATAATAGGCCCCACCTCCTCGCCCTACGTGGTGGTTAAGCCATCTAAGGGGTTAAGCCCCCATGACCTCCGCCAGCTGAAGAAACTCTACGTAGAGGTGAAGGTTGGAGTTAAAACTAGGAGGCAGAGGAGATGAAGGGAGTTCCGACCGATGAACCCGAGTTTAGATGTCCTGAGTGCGGAAGCACAGAGTTTTTTAGGGACTATGACCGAGCTGAGATGGCTTGTGCTAGGTGCGGCTTAGTCATAGGCGAGAGGCTTATAGATCTAGGTCCAGAGTGGAGAGCTTTCGACTCAGAACAACAGGATAGAAGGGCTAGAGCTGGAGCCCCCCTCACACTAACTATACACGATAAGGGCCTCTCAACGATAATAGACTGGCATAGCAGCAATAAGTCGTCGCGCTCCATGAGCCCAGCTAGGAGGATACAGATATATAAGCTGAAGAAGTGGCAGCAGAGGTCTAGGGTTTCCAACGCATTTGAGAGGAACCTCACCTTTGCTCTCTCAGAGCTCGATAGAATATCCTCTCAGCTGGGCTTGCCGAGGAACGTGAGGGAGAGCGCAGCCATATTTTACAGAAGGATGGTGGAGGCCAAGCTCATAAGGGGTAGATCTATCGAGAGCATGGTGGCCGCCGCCATATACGCAGCTTGTAGGCAGAACAGGATTCCCAGAACGCTAGACGAGATATCTCAAGCATCTAACATAAAGAAGAGGGAGATAGGGAGGAGCTATAGACTCCTATTGAAGACCCTTGTGGCTAAGGTTACGCCTATGGCTTCCATAAACTTCATTCCTCGCCTCGTAAACAAGCTCAACCTCCCTCACGAGGTTCAGAAGCTGGCTATAGCGATACTTGAGAGAGCTAGGGACATGGGCCTGACCTCTGGGCGCGGCCCCATGGGCATAGCAGCCGCTTCGATATACATCGCCAGCATACTTCAACATGTAAAGTGCACTCAGAGGGACATAGCCTCATCCGCGAACGTTACAGAGGTCACAATAAGAAACAGGTATCAGGAGCTCATGCGAAAGCTTGAATTTATAGTAACCATATAATTTCTTTATGAAGCGCAAGACGAAGGCAGCTGAGGACATCTACGCAAAAGCGCTCGACATCATAAGGAAGGCGGGTCCAGACGGCATTTTACAGAAGGATTTATGGAAGATCTTGAAGGTTAGTAGTCGCGAGGGCTCACGCATAGCCTTAACCCTCGAGAAGAGGGGCTTGATCATAAGGGAGCCCGTGGCTCAAGATCGATGGAAGACCTTTAAGTTGGTGGCGACTTCTAGCGACCTCAAGGTAAGCCTAGAGACCGTTGAGGGTTGTCCATGCTTCTCCTGCATGAACTTAAGCAGGTGTGGAAGTGGACAACACATAAACCCTGAGAACTGCGAGGATCTCACGGCTTGGCTCTTAAAGGACGACTAAAAGGGGTGGCTAATGCCTAAAAGGTGGGGTAAGGAGAGGCTGAAGGACTTCTTTTATAGAATGGCTAAGAGCAGGGGGTACAGGTCTAGAGCTGCCTTCAAGTTAATTGAGATGAATGAGAAGTTCAAGTTGTTCAAAGAGGGAAGTGTGGTTGTAGATCTAGGTGCTTACCCAGGCGGCTGGTCTCAAGTAGCTCTCAACGTTGTAGGTGAGAGAGGGCTCGTTGTGGCTGTGGACGTTAGGGACATCAAGTCTCTGGGCGTCCCTAATCTCATAGTCTTGAAGGGCGACATCTGTGATGAAGAAGTCCACGGCGAAGTGCTTAGGACCCTTCCTCGTAAGGCGGACGCCGTAATATCCGATGCAGCACCTAAGCTCTCTGGCGTGTGGAGTACAGATTTAGCTAGACAAGCTCTCCTAATCGAGTGTTCTCTGCGATTGGCCCATAAGGCTTTGAGGGTAGGAGGCAACATGGTCGTGAAGGCATTCCAAGGCGAGGGCCTCGACGACGTGCTAAGGCTCTTAAGGAAATCTTTTAGTGTTGTTAAGCTCTACAGACCTAAAGCCTCTAAGAAGGCTAGCAGAGAGATATACATCGTGTGCCTAAACTTTAAAGGCATTGAGGCTTAGCTTGGAGTAAACGGTATGCCAACCCCTAAGATACCCTTAAGGCTCCACAGAGAGGGGATGGTGAAACTAGTCCTCCCAGATCGAGAGGTGTTAGGCGATGAAGTAGCTCGAAAGATCGTCTTCTACAACGACGTCATGGTCTTCTCAAGGGACTTCTCTATATGTGCTCTGGAAGCTTTCAGCAAGTTGAAGTCTCAGAGGCTTAGAATAGCTGAGCCCCTGACGGCCAGTGGCATTAGAGGATTGAGGTATGCGAAGGAGGTTGAAGGCTCTGATGAGGTCTTGATATGTGATGTGAACCCCATAGCCATATCCTTCGCTGAGCTCAACACGTTGTTGAACGGGTTGAACAACAAGGTCGTGGTTCAACTAGGCGACGCCAACAAAGTTCTCTCGAGCCACAGCTCTAAGGACTTAAGGTTCTCAGTCACCGACATAGATCCCTTCGGTTCTCCAGCTCCATACGTGGACTCTGCGATAAGGGCTACTCGTATAGGTGGGCTTATAGCAGTAACCGCAACGGACATGCCCCCTTTGTGCGGGGTATATCCTGAAGTCGCTTTGAGAAAGTATGGTGGCCTCTCCATCAGAACAGAGTACTGCCATGAAGTTGCTGTTAGGCTCGTGCTAGGCCTCTTGTGTAGAGAGGCAGGTAAGTATGACTTAACGATTAAGCCTCTCACATGTCACAGCACAATGCACTACGTAAGGGTCTTCGTAGAGCTAGATAAGCATTATAGGGGGTTGCACACGGAACACATGGGCTTCATAGCTCATTGCTTCCAGTGTCTGCATAGAGAGCTCTTAGCCTTTAAAGACCTGCGTAGAACCACGTGTCCCATATGTGGAAAGAGCATGAGCATAGCGGGCCCTCTTTGGATAGGCCCTCTTTTCAACAAGGAGTTCTGCGCTGAGATGCTTAAGATCCTCTATAGAAAGAATTTGCCGACGAAGAGGCAACTTGCCAAGACGCTGAGCCTCATACTCGAGGAGTGTGAAGGACCTCCAACCTACTTCACCATAGATGTCATCTCAAGCCGCTTTAAGCTCAAGCAGCCTAAGGTGAGGCTCCTTGTGGATGAACTTTCGGCGAGAGGGTTTGAGGCTACGGTTACCCACTTCAACCCTAAGGCCGTGAGGTTTAACGGTCGCTTAGAGGAGCTTTGCAAAACCATTCAGACTATTAGCCAGTCGACGTAGTGACCTCAATGAGCTCTTCTGGGCTATCTATATGCTCGAGCTTCTTGGTCGATATTATGCCATCGCTCTCCTCTCTTATCGCTCTACGCGTTATGATGAGCCCCCCAACCTTAGCAACCTCCGCCACCTCTTTAAGTATCTCGACTTCCTCCTTGGCCCTCTTGGTCAAAGCCTCTATGGTCAGTATCAAGAGAGTGCTTCTGCCGTTGCCGTCCTTCTTCTTGGCTATTAAGTTAAATGGTGCCTCCTTGAACTTGAAAACCGAGAAACCAAGCCTTGTGAGCTTTAACGCGACCTCCTCTTGAAACCTATACCTCTTAGACCACGTCTCAGCTCTATCCTCAGACACTAAGTTCTCCCCGCTGTACTCTCTCGGCATTATGTCTATGGGCTTGAAGGGCTCCATGGCTTCCTCCTCGCCGACGATGTTCCTTAGGACTTCGTAAAGCCTCATGGCTATGTCTATTGTTGCATCCATGCCGTTACGCTCGTACTCGTAGACAGCTTTCCTAGAGACCTTGAGGAGTGAGGCTAGCCTGCCTAGAGAGAGGCCTGCTCTCTCCCTTATCATTCGGAGCTTTCTACCGTCGATCTTAACGTAAAACCTGCCACCCTTATAATACACGTACTGAGGCTTTCCCTCCAAGTAGCTCTTTAAAGCCTCTGGATGAACGGCGTATACGCCGAACTTCTCATAAACAGCTTCTCTCTCCATCTCCTCAGCATCTTCTTTCTCACTGACCACGAGAGGGGAGGCTTGAAGCGCGTAGCCAGCTTTCCTCATCTCTAAGGCGTAGGTGCTCTTTAGCTCGCAGAGGTCGTCTAGCACTCTAACTAAAATGAGCTTCTCTCCTCCTCTTGCGACGACGTTTATTGAGCTTCTCTCATTCATATAGGGCCTTGAGACCTCAAACCCTTTCTCCCAGAGTGCCTCAATGGCCTCGGCCAGAAGCTTCTCGAGAGGCAATACCAGCACACCTCTCGCTAAGTTATATCAGCGACGAACCCTATAACTGTTGTAGTTCTAAGCTTACTTCTGAGAAATGCTATGTGAGGCCTATACAAGAGTATTTTGCCTTTATCTCTGGGCAAACTGCTTTCACTCAAAACTCTGCTTATCACATGCGCTTCTAGCTCGCCTCCACATAACACGTATACGCCTTCACCCATGTCGATCCTCCTGAGGATGAGTATAGGCAACCTCAGCTTATCGTGGTAATGAGGGGGGGTCAGCTCAGCCAGCAGCCTTAGCTCGTCCTTATCCATTACGAGCTCGTCTCCTCGCCTCGTTATCACCTTCGGTTCATCCATAGATAGTAGCTCACGGAGCGTCTTGCTCTCACGCGGTAGATGATCGTTTATCCTCTCTATCTCCCTACTAAGTATCCTGGTGAACCTATTAAATGACCTGTCAGAGAACATGGTTATTGCCTACACCCTACGCGCCAATATCATGGCGTGATCCACGTCGTAAGGCTCTAAATGCACTACGTTTATTATCTCAAAACCTCCATCCTTCAGAGCCTCCATCTCCTTCCTGTAGACCTCTGAGGGCTCCTTCGTGACGTCTATGCTCCTAGCTTTAATGGCTAAGAAGGCCCATCCACCCTTCTTCAAGTAAAAGTCGGCGTTGTCTATGAGTATCTTGCTCTGATAAGGTTGCGCGACGTCTTGGTATATCACGTCCACCTCCTCTGTTATGCTTGAGTATTCAGCTGGGAACCTGGCATCAGCAAGTATTGGGATCACGTTAGGTCGATACCTAGCTACTCTCTCTAGGAACTCCCTCATAACTCTAGGCGAGAACTCAACGCCATAGACCCTACCGGACTCGCCGACAATATCTGATACGTGTGAGCACGTGGTTCCCGAGGCTACCCCCAAGTAGAGCACCTTCAACCCACTCTTCAGGGGGGAGGTCTTAAGCCCCTTCAAGAGAGCTGCAGCTAGCTTAGACCTGTAGGCGTCCCACACTCTGAGTTCCATGCCCTCATGCTCTATGAGCATCTCGCCGTAAACCTTGACGCCCGGCGCTAAGTTCCTCGTGGCGAGCTTGACGGTGCCGTCGTCCATCTCAACTACGTATAACCCCTCAAACTTCTCATGAGGTTTAACTCTCAAGCCTCTCACCTCTTCCCTCTCTTCCTCCTTTTCTCCTTCTTCCTCTTCTTCTCTATAACCCTCTTGGGAGGTGTCTTATACGTCTCTTTGATTTCCTTAATCCTCCTTCTCAAGTCCTCTTTGAGCTCGTCGGCTATGTACTCGCCTGAGAAGTAGTCGACTCGTGCAGCTATAGCAATCTTTCCAGCTAGGGCTCTTGCGATTTTACCTCTCTGCCAGCGTGGTGACCTGTGAATTTCGGGATGCTGAAATATTATTCCATGTTTGGGCGGTTTGCTTCCAGTTCTCAAGGCTCTGAATAGCGCCTTTTCGGCACCTAACAGTTGTATCGTGCTAGCTGGCAACTTGGCGAGCCTGTCGAGTCCCCCGGCTAATGCTATAAGCCTTGCACCTAAGACGGGGCCTATGAGTTCCTTTAGGTTGGGAGCGACCTCGCCCATTACTTCATTGACGTACTGCTTTAACTTGTCATTTAACCTGTAGAGATCCAGCGCTATAGATGCTACTTCTCTTATTATGTCTATGTCCTTGGGCAGCACATCAGCTCCAAGCGACGTGGCTCCGCTCTCCACGAATTTCAAGACTTTATCCTTAATGGGGCCTAGGGCCTCGAGTAAGTTCTTCTTCACAACATTATCACGGTGACCTATCAACCTCAGAGCCCTTATGTAGTCCTCATGGTCCTTAATCATGGTTCCAAGCTCTGGGAAGTGAACACCATACCACTCTCTCAGCCTAGAGGCAAGAATATTGATCATCTTCTCAACTTCATCTATACAGGACACTGCTTGAGCTACTAAGAGATCTCGTTTCTCAACTGCTTCAACCATCTTCTTAGCGCTTAAGTCGTAGGCAACCCTATGGAGGGCTTTAAGGGCCTCTTCCTCGCTCCCAGCGACTCCAAGCTCTACAGCAAGCTTTAGTAACTGTGTTCTAGCGAGCTTAGCTATCTCGTTAGGCGCTTCAACCTTCACATTTCTGAACCCCATGTCCATGAAGGCTTTTGCTAGGACGTCACTCTCAAAGACGAGCTCGTCAACCCCCCTCTCCCTGAGCTTATCGCTCAACACCTTAATTTCATCTACGATCTCCCCTCTACCCAAGGCGTAAAGCCTATTCGCCTGCTGTAGAGGGTCTCCTGGAAATAGCGCCTTCTCCAAGAGGTTGCCCTTCTCATCATATGCAAGTAAGCCCATGAATGTGCACACGACGAAACCCTTCATGCACTACCTCCCCACGACATGAATACACTAACAGGCTAGGTTAACTACATAGTATGGATTGAGCCATGATAATATATAACTGTTTTCATAATAACTAGAGGGAAGGTATGAGCTTAGCTGTTAACATATCATCACTAACCATTAGAAACCCTCTTATGCTTGCTTCTGGCGTACTCGGCACAACCCCCTCAATGCTCCTCAAGGCCTATAAAGCAGGTGCAGGTGCTGTAGTCACAAAGTCTCTAACGTTAACTCCTCGAGCGGGGAATGTCAACCCCGTGATAGTTGACCTAGGTTATGGCTTGATTAACGCTATTGGGCTAGCTAATCCAGGGGTTCATCGTTTCCTTGAGGAGTGCACTTCTATTAGGGATGAGTTATCCAATATCCCAGTGGTGTTCAGCGTAGCTGGCTTCAGGATTGAAGACTATGTTGGAGCCGTTAAGATAATTGTGGAGTCAGGTCTGGCAAAGGCCATTGAGCTGAACCTCTCGTGCCCACATGTAGCTGAGACCAAAGCTTTCTCTGAGGATCCTAAGCTCGCTGGACGAGTCGTCAAGGAGGTGTGCGACATATCGCCAGTACCGGTTTTTGTTAAGTTAGGGTTTGAGAGCAACTTGTTGAGCGTGGCTGAGTCTGTTGTTAAGCATGGCGCCTCGGCTATAACAGCCATCAACACCATAAGGTCCATGGCCATAGACATAAGGGCCAAGAGGCCAGTCCTATCCTCGATATATGGTGGGCTTTCTGGACCCTCCTTGAAGCCCATAGCTTTGAGAGTGATATACGACCTCTACGAGAACTTCGAGATACCCCTCATAGGTGTTGGAGGTGTAAACACTTGGATGGACGTCATTGAGTACATGCTGGCAGGTGCACGCGCTGTTCAGATAGGAACAGCTATACGTAAGAGGGGGTTGAAGCTATTTAAGGAGATCATAAGGGGCATCGAGAATTTCATGGAGGAAGAGGGCATTAGAGACCTGAAGGAGATAGTGGGAGCAGCTCATTGAGGGTTGGACATGTCGTACTACGTTAGGTTTAAGGTTGCATCGAAGGAGTGCGTGGCGAGGAACACATACTCGTTAAGGCTTAAGTGCTTGGGCTTTGCTCCAAGGGTTAAGCCGGGGCAGTTCTTCATGGTATGGTTGCCGAGCATCGATGAGTTCCCTCTATCCCCTTCAAGCATTGATGAGTCTAAGGGTGAGGTACGCCTCACCTTTGTGGTAAGGGGTGATGGGACTAGGGCTTTGGCTTCACGTGCTGTTGGTGACATGATATTCATGCGTGGCCCTTATGGTAATGGCTTTAGGTTCACCTCAAAGTCACCTATCCTAATTGTAGGGGGTGGTGTGGGCACAGCACCCTTAATACCGTTGGTAAAGCAACTCTCTGAGTCTCGTAGAGACGTCTACGTGGTTGTTGGAGCTAAGTCGTCCAGCGATTTGGTGCATACAGATGAGTTGTCAAGGTTGCTTGGCGAAGAGAAGGTGACTGTGGCAACTGATGACGGTACTGCAGGGGTTAAGGGTACATCTGTTGACGCCTCACGCCTCCTCCTAGAGAAAATAAGGTTCTCTTACGTCTATGCCTGTGGTCCAGAGCCCATGCTGTTTAAACTCCATAGGCTCCTTCTGAAGCTAGGTATACCTCATCAGATGCTTCTCGAGAGGTATGTTAAGTGTGCTTTAGGCGTGTGCGGCTCGTGCCTCATAGATGGCTTCAGGTTGTGTAGTGATGGACCCGTCTTCAGCTCTTCGAGGCTTAAGAGGATGAAGGAGTTTGGAACATTTAGCAGAACCTCTTCAGGCGAGAGGCTCCCCATAAATCCTTAACTCGTAGCTCGTAGGCGTGACGCAATATCTTTATATGTAGGCTCCCGCTCCTCCTTGAATGGAGGTCGGTCTACATGCCGTCCCACGGCTCACTGACAAAGGCTGGTAAGGTTAGGACGCAGACGCCCAAGATACCTCCTAAGCCCAAGAGGACGCCCATACCACGAATTAAGAACCACAAGAAGTACATTAGGAGAGTAGCGTACGCGCAGCAGAGAGCTTAGCTCCTCCTAGTCTCCAGAATCCTTTACTGATAGCTAGAGCTACGCCTACGTGACAGCAAGCTTTTCTAGTTTTAGGCTTCTTCTACGAGTGGTGTGTAGCTTGCCGTCTAGTGGTGGCTCTGAAGTCCCAGCACCACTCGAAGTGAAGGGGATAGGGGTTTACGATAGGGTTAAGGTCGTGAAGGGTGACGCTGTCTACGAAGGCCTCCTCATGCCAAGGACCGAGGTACTAGGAGATGACTACATAGTAATAAAGCTCGACAACGGCTACAACATAGGTTTTAGACTTAAGGAGGTTGAGGTTCAGCTTGTGTCTAAAGCTTCTCCAAGCGTGGTAGAGAGGGCTCTTCAACAAATCTCGAGAGGAGGTCTACCTAGGGTCACAGTTCTTGGTACAGGCGGCACGATAGCCAGTAAAGTGGAGTACAAGACTGGAGCCGTCTATCCCTCACTGACGACTGAGGACCTCTACGAGTCGATTCCTGAGCTCAACGAGATAGCTGTCATAAACACCAAGACCATATTTAACATCTTCAGCGAGGACATGAGGCCTGAATACTGGACCAAGATAGCTGAAGCTGTGGCTAAAGAGGTTGAGAGCGGAGTTGATGGTGTTGTAATAGCCCACGGAACCGACACGATGGGTTACACCGCCGCAGCCTTGAGTTTCGCTCTACAAGGCTTGCCCATACCAGTGGCTTTGGTGGGTGCTCAGAGGTCGTCTGATAGACCTTCGTCCGACGCAGCACTAAACATGATGGGGGCAACAGCCGTAGCATCCCGTGCTCCCTTTGCTGAAGTCGTAGTTGTCATGCACGAGAACATAAGCGACGACGTGTTAGCGGTATACCGTGGAGCTAAAGTTAGGAAATGCCATACGAGTAGAAGGGATGCCTTTAAAGCTGTAAACGACAAGCCCATAGCGAAGGTCATAGGGGGTAGAGATGTTGTCGTGTTGGCCAGCAACCTAAAACCCCGCGGTACGAAAGAGGACTTTGTCGTTAAGCCGAGGTTTGATAGTAGGGCCGCGCTCATCAAGGTGTATCCCGGCATACCAGCTGAGGCTTTAGAGTGGGTCTTGGAGTCTGGCTTTAGAGGAGTTGTCATAGAGGGCACGGGTCTTGGCCACACGCCCAGCTACGTATTTCCCTCCATAAGAAAGCTTGTAGATGCAGGCATCGTAGTGGCCATGACGTCTCAGTGCCTGTGGGGGAGGGTCAACATGAATGTGTACAGGACTGGCGTCGAGCTCTTGAGGATGGGCGTCATACCTTGTGAAGACATGTTGCCTGAGACTGCTTTAGTTAAGCTCATGTGGTGCTTAGCTAACGCCAGCAGCATAGATGAGGTAAAGAGGCTTATGCTCACGAACATAGCGGGGGAGATCAAGCCTAGGACTGAGTACAAAGCGTATCTGGAGGTGAAGGGTCTTGAGTAGTAAATATGCCGAGCTTGGCTTGAAAGTTGGCTTAGAGCTTCACCAGCAGCTCAACACGAAACACAAGCTCTTCTGCTCTTGCCCGACGACGTTGAGAGATGACGAACCCGACGTGGTCTTCATGAGGTACCTACGCCCTACGAGGAGTGAGCTAGGGACTGTTGACGAGGCCGCCCTATTAGAGCACGAGAAGGGCAAGGTTTTCATATACCAGGCCTACAACGACTCAACGTGTCTCGTCGAGATGGATGAAGAGCCTCCGCACCAGCTCAACGACGAGGCCTTGGACATAGCTCTTGGAATAGCCTTGATGTTAAGGGCCAACATCCCTGACGTAATTCAAGTGATGAGGAAGGTGGTCATAGATGGCTCCAACACTACGGGCTTTCAGAGGACGGCGATAGTGGCGTTGGGCTCAAGGGATAGCGTCATAGAGGATTCTGAAGGCCCCGTCCACATACAGACGATATGTCTTGAAGAAGATGCTGCTAGGAAAATCTCTGAGAGCGAGAAAGAAGTTGTGTATAGACTTGATAGGCTCGGCATCCCTCTAATAGAGGTTGCAACAGCCCCTGAGATAAGGAGTCCGGAGCAAGCTCAGAGGGTAGCGTTGAAGTTGGGGCAGCTCTTCAGGATATCTGGGAAGGTTAAGAGGGGTAAGGGGACTATAAGACAGGATCTCAACATATCGCTGGAGAAGGGCGCTAGGGTTGAGATTAAGGGAGTTCAGGACTTAGAGCTCCTATCAAAGGTTGTTGAGTTGGAGGTCGAGAGGCAACTCAAACTTCTTCAGATAACGGAGGAGCTTAAAAGCAGAGGGGTCACTGATGTCGAATGCGAAGTGGTGGACGTCACCGACATATTCCGTGGCTCTCAGAGCAAGGTGATATCTCAAGGCATTAAGAGAGGGGGCAGAGTGCTGGCACTTAAGCTACCGGGCTTCGCTGGTCTACTTGGACGAGAAGTTCAGCCTGGCAGGAGGTTTGGCACAGAGCTGAAGGACTACGCTGTTGTATGGGGCGGGGTTAAGGGGATATTCCACACGGATGAGATGCCCGCTTACGGCATCTCTCAGCAGGAAGTGGATGAGCTGAAAGAGCACCTTAAGTGCGGCGATATGGACGCCGTGGTCTTCGTAGTGGACGAAGTGGACAAGGCTAGAAGAGCTCTCGAGGCAGTTGCTAGAAGGTGTAGAGAAGCCATTAAGGGGGTCCCCGACGAGACTAGGGCTGCCAACCCTGATGGGACGACGAGGTACATGAGGCCTAGACCCGGAGCCGCTAGAATGTATCCAGAGACCGACGTGAGGCCCATAGTGATAACGAAGGAAAGGCTTGAGGGGATATCGAGATCTCTACCCGAAATGCCTGAGAAGAAGCTTAAGCGCTTCATAGAGGAATACGGTTTAAGCAAGGATCTGGCGTTGCTCATGGTGAACTCCTACAGACTAGACTTATTCGAAAGAATAGTCTCAAGCGTTCCTGAGGTCTCACCAACGATAATTGCAACTACCTTAGAGTACACGTGGAAGAGCTTAAAGCGTGAAGGCGTTCCACTCGACAACATCGACGAGCACAAGATAATTGACGTGTTTAGAGCGTTGGGCAAGGGCATCATAGCGAAGGAGGCCATACCTGAAGTACTAAGAGGTATGGCTGAGAACCCCCAGTGTACAGTCATGGAGGTCATAGAAAAGCTCGGCTTCAAAGCCATGACCCTAGAGGATGTCAAGGACTTCGTGGATAAGGTTGTACGCGAGAATGTGGAGATAGTCAAGAGCAGAGGTGAGAGGGCTGTCCAAGCCATCATGGGTAAGGTCATGGCGCACCTCAGAGGGAAAGTTGATGGAAAGCTTGTGAACCAAATAGTCCGAGAGAAAGTCGGGGAGTTGCTCAAGGAGATTGGGAGGTCAGAAAAGCCTTGACCGCTACTTGTCTGTGGAGTGGAGGCAAAGACAGCGCTTACGCCTGCTACTTAGCTATGAAGTCTGGCGTAAAGATCTCGTGCATAACCACCTTTTACCCGCAAGACCCTGAATCCATGTTGTTCCACGTGCCCAATGTGAGGTGGACTTCGCTTCAAGTACAAGCCCTCGGCTTGCCTCACATATTGGTCAGCACACCTAAAGGTGAAGAGCTGGAGCAGATGAGGCGCGTCTTAGAGGATTTGAAGGAGCGTTATGGAGTGAAGACCGTGGTTTCAGGCGTCATGGCTAGTAAGTATCAGCGAGACCTCTTGCGAAGAGTGTGTGAGGAGCTAAGCCTTGACCTCATAACCCCGCTTTGGGGACGCGACCCAATAGGCATTTTAGAGTCCGTGATTAAGGAGGGCTTCAAAGCCATAGTTATAGGGGTCTACGCTGAGGGCTTAACAGCCAAGTGGCTTGGTAGGCTCATAGACTACGACATGCTAAACGACCTAAAGAAGCTCGTGGAGAAGTGGAAGATACACGCTTGTGGTGAAGGCGGTGAGTACGAAACCTTCGTCCTTGACACTCCCTTCTTCAAGAAGAGAGTGGAGATACTCGACTACGAGGTCTTGTGGAGGAGGAATTGGGGGGAGCTTGTAATAAAGGACGCTAAGCTAGTAGACAAGTGAGTAAGTGGAGGCTAAGTATCCATGTCTGTTGTGGCTTCGATGATGAGGTCCCTCAAGGACTACGACTTCAAGATTCTCACAACTATGGAGAGGTTGCACTTAAGGTATGAGTACATACCAGTTGAAGTTCTTGCTAGACAGTTGAGGAAGTCCATCGAGGACCTCATGGAGTCCCTTGATAAGCTACACAAGCTCGGCCTCGTATCTAGGTGGAAGCAAGAGTACTTGGGTTACGCCTTGAGGCAATATGGCAGAGACGCCTTAGCCCTTAAGTACTTCGTCGATCACGGAGTGCTAGACGCTGTGGGTATAAGGCTGGGTGTGGGCAAGGAGGCTGACATATACGACGGTCTGTCACCGTCGGGTCTAAGGGTCGCTGTCAAGTTCCATAGAGTTGGGCGCTCAAGCTTTAAGCAGACGAAGCGTCTGAGGTCTTACGGCGAGGCAAGCTCGTGGTATAGGCAGTCATGCATCGCAGCTCGAAGGGAGTTTGAAGCTCTCGAAGCCCTATACCCACTGGGCGTTAAGGTTCCCAAGCCCATAGCCCATAACAGGCACGTGGTTATCATGGGGGTAATAATAGGAGACCCCCTATACGTAGTCACAGACCTCCCAGACCCTTCCTTGACCCTGAGGGAGATACTCGAGAACGTTAAGAAGGCTTATCGAGAGGCTTCCATAGTGCACGCTGACTTAAGCGAGTTCAACGTTGTTGTAACCCAAGATTTCGATGTGCTCATAATAGATTGGCCGCAATGGGTTTCAGCTAGGCACCCACGAAGCCTCGAGTACTTGAAGCGAGACTTAGCGAATATAGCTCGCTTCTTCAATAGGAGATTTGGCTTAACCGTTGATCTCGAAGAGGAGTTAAAGAATATTAGGGGCTAAGGAGTTATGTAAGTGAGATTTCCTACTTAATGCGGGGTAATATCTTGGCCCTGCGTAACGCTGCTGTCAGCGTGAATAGCGTAGTTATGGGTCTAGACATGGTTCCATCAACTCACCACGCGTCAAGATATGCTGCTGTCGTGGTGAGTGAAGGCAGAGTGGTGGAGCGCAAGGAGGACATAGATTGGGGCTCTGTGCTCATGCTAATAGACAAGTACAGGGTGTCGACTATAGCCATAGACAACTTGTACGAGCTTGGAGGCTCATCCCTCGAGGTCAAGAGGAGGGTAAGTAACCTTCTAGATAAGGTTAGAGTTGTTGAGGTTACGCGAGATCCCTCTGGGCGCTATGTGAAGCTTGTAGACCTAGCCCTCGAGCATGGATTAATAGACAAAAGAGTAACCCACTTCTCCCCTCTGCAAGCAGCTGAGGTTTCTGCTCTCCTAGCTCTACGAGGCGTAGGTGTTGCTGTAATTGAGCCAACTGGCGCGAGGACTCTAATTGTGATCTCTCGAGGTAGAAGTTACGGCGCGGGTGGCATGAGCCAAGAGAGGTACAAGAGGTCCATGCGCTCAGCCATAAAGCAGGTTACCAACATGGTGCTTGACGAACTTAAAAAACACCTAGACCACCATGCAATCGAGTGTTACACTAAGCTCTCTAAACATGGACTTGAGAGAAGTCTACTAGTCGTGGAGGCTAGACCATCAGATGTGAAGAGGTGGATAAAGCCTCTCTCAGAGCTCATCAAGAAGAGTGGCGTTAATCTAAAGCTGCTGGCTAGGCTACCACCATTAAGCGAGCAACTGCCAGAATCATCAAGACCTGACAGACCTTTAATTGTAGGACTAGACCCAGGCATAGTGACAGGTCTCGCTGTAGTAGACCTGCAAGGCAAACCTCTCCTCGTAAGTAGTGGCCTAGCCCTCGACAAGGTCACGATAATAAGGGCTGTGACGAAGATAGGCAAGCCAGTCTTAGTAGCATCAGACGTTAAGACACCATCGGACTTAGTCGAGAAGATAGCGTCATCCCTTGGCTGCACCATATACACGCCGCCTAAAGACATGACTATTGAGGAGAAGAGGAGGATAATATACGACTACATTCCCAACCACAAGGAGATAGTCAAAAACTCTCATCAGAGAGATGCCCTAGCAGCTGCCTTAAAGGCCTTCTCTAGCTTCAAGAATAAGTTCTCGCAGTTGGAGGCCAAGGCTCGAGAGCTCGGGATCCTACCCTCGCAACTGGAGAAGGCTAAAGCTCTGCTGGTTAAAGGCTTAACTATAAGAGAGGCCGTGGAGCAGGCCATGGCTAAAGCCGAGACGGCTAGGAGAAGAACTATTTACGCGGTTGACCCTGAGGTTCATAAGCTTAAGCAAGAGCTCTCAAAGCTGAGAGAGAAAGTTGAGGAGCAGAGCAGAATAATTAAGGAGCTTGAAGAGTCCAAGATCATGTTGCTAGAGTCCTTAAGGCAGAAAGAGGCTAAGGTTGAAGAGCTCGAGGAGCTCATAATAAGACTGTCGAGGAGATCTGGAGAAGCCAGAGGTGAAAGAGAGAGGGAAGAAGCAGTTCTTAGGTGTAGATTGGAGAGCGCACTTAAACATGCTCAGGAGCTAGCTACGAGGGTTGAACAAGTAGAGTATGTGGCTAAACGCCTTGAGGAGCTTGTGCAAAACTTACTTGACGGTGCGATAGTGATAATCAAGGAGGCGAGGTCCATAACTAAGAGGTCGCTAGACGAAGCCCTAAAGTTCAGCAAACTCAAGGAGGGAGATGTGGTTTTAATTCATAGCCCAGAGAGCTGTAGTGAAGAGGGGCTTAGAATCCTCGTGGATTTAAAGCCCAAAGCCATAATCACAAGCCTAAGTAAGCTACCTGAACAGGCGTACGTTTTCCTTAGAGATCACTGCATACCTGTCATAGATGTCGACGAGGTAAAGATCGATAAAGCAGGGCCTTTCCTGTACACCACCCACGAGCTGGAGGACATCATTAAGGAACGTAGAGAGCAACTTCAAAAGGAGATAGACGAGGAAGCATCAGATAAGCTCTTAAGGATATTGAGGGAGTACCGTGAACAGCGCTTGAGGCATCTTACGTCTCCTAATACTTCGGCTTAACGCATGGCGGGCTAAAGCCTTAATGGTTCCTTGAGCAAGTAGTCCCTCACGTTCTCTATGTTCTCCAGTTCATTCCTCACTATGCCATCTATGTCAGAGCGTAAGCTCTCTACGGTGATGCCGTCGTGAGGTATTACCTTCACGCTGACGACGAGGGGCTCGTTGATGGGCTTCCCTATGCGGCTAAGCATGTGCACGTAGACCTCCTTGACCTTGCCCGTCTCCTCGTATATCCTGTTGGCTATGTTAGTCGAGATTATGTTGTATATCTTACCTATGTGGCTGACGGGGTTTTTGCCAGCTACTGCTTCAAGCGACATGTACCTGTTAGGCGTTATCAGTCCATTAGCTCTATTACCCCTCCCCGTGTTGCCGTCATCTCCTGCCTCAGCCGAGGTCCCCGTGACCGTTAGATATATCACTCCTCTATCCGGCTTGTCGGCGGCGTTGACCTCCACGTCCACCTCGAGGTCTGGGTACTTAGACGCTAAGTTTAAGACGTCCCCCTTAACGTCCTCCTTGACCTTGAGGTAATCATCTAAGTTGTTTATGTAGGCGCTTATCATGGCGCAGGCAACAGTCAAGTCCACCTTTTTACCTCTCCTAACAGCTAAGACCTTTATGTCCTCTCCTACAGCTGGGTTCTTCTTCTTGTAGTCGTCGGAGTTCAAGAGGCCCTCTACTTCAAGCACTAACTTCTCCGTCTCAGTGAGAGGTGCGTACCCTACTCCGAATGAGGTGTCATTGGCCAGCGGAATCCCTTTTCCAAGCTCAAATACCTTGACTAGGTCCTCAGATCCTTGCTTTATCTTGTAGTCAAGTATAACGTGGACGTCTGGGTTTAGGTGCCTAAAGGTTTTCTTAATGCTTTCCCTCATAGCCTCTATGGCCAGGCTCCCTATGGGCACCATCTCAACGTTGTTCTCCTTAACCACGTGAGTCACTGCTCTGCCAGCTACAACTACATATATCGGTTCACATACAACGCCGCCGCCGAACGTCGGTATGGATCTTCCTCCAACTACAAGGGCTTTGTCGACGTTGTGGTGCAGTATTGCACCGTACTTGTCCATGTAGTAGTTGCAGAGAGCTCTACACACAGCCTCAGACAAGTTGTCAGCTAATGTGTCTGGATGCCCCTTCCCCTTTCTCTCAACCATCTCGACTTCCTGCTCGTAAACGGCTTTCTGCGATAACCTCTCTATCGAGATGAAGTCCATCTTCTTGGCCAATGTCTATCACGCTGCCTTCCTCTTTTTACTCTCTCAGCTTAACGAAGAGTATGTTGCTCCCTCTAATCAGGACTCTCCCATATTTTGCTATAGGCCCCTCGTTCTCGTTTATCTCTTCAGCGTCGTTCAGCAACAAGTTCATGCATTGATCGCACTTTTCAAGGATTCCACGACAGCTCCTACCATCCTTAAGTCTAACGACGACCTCTCCGTTGACAGCTTTCATCAACATCTTTAGGGGGTCGCTCTTCACCATAGGCGCTCACTTCTTGATATGCACATTTTTCCAAGTAAGATCTCTACTAAAAAACTTTTATTACGTTAACTCTCCATGAGAAAGATTTTAGTTGGGCATTCCTATCTTTAGTGCAGGTGCTAGTCATTGACTACGATATTAGAGTCTGCAAGACGTGGGGTTATGCTAGAGGAGTTTAGGGCTGTAGCAGCAAGAGAAGATGTAGACCCCCACTTCGTGTTGAGAGGGGTTGCAGCTGGCAGAATAGTTGTGCCGAAGAACGTCGTGCGAGATAACGTAGACCCTATTGGGATAGGTGAGGGATTGAAGGCTAAGGTAAACGCCAACGTGGGGTCCTCCGTCGACTTCTCAGATATAGGGATTGAAGTCGAGAAGGCGAAGCTCGCCGTAAGGTATGGCGCCGACACCGTTATGGATCTTTCGACCTCTGACCAGATGGACGAGATAAGGAGGGCTATAATCGAGAGCTTGACGGTCCCTGTAGGCACTGTTCCGATATATGAAGCTGCTCATAGAGCCATTCGTAAGTACGGCTCCATAGTGCACATGGATGTTGACGACATACTTAACGCCATAGAGCTCCACGCAAAGGATGGAGTGGACTTCATGACAATTCACGCAGGGGTAACGAAGAGCGCTGTAGAGCTCTTAAAGAAGCATCCTAGAGTTGCTGGCATAGTTAGCAGAGGTGGGGCTTTCATAGCAGCTTGGATCATACACAATGAGCGTGAAAACCCCCTCCTCGAGAACTACGAGCTCATACTAGACCTAGCCAGGGAATACGACTTCGCCATAAGCCTAGGCGACGGGCTGAGGCCTGGATGCCAAGCAGATGCAAATGACATAGCTCAAATGTCAGAGCTCTTGACAGTAGGCAAGCTGGTGAAGCAGAGTAGGGCCCATGGTGTGCAAGTCATAGTTGAAGGCCCTGGCCACATGCCGATAAACCAAATAGAGCACCACGTGAGGCAAGCTAAGATTATAGTTGACCATGCTCCTCTATATACGCTAGGCCCCATAGTTACGGACGTGGCTCCTGGCTATGATCACATAACCTTAGCAATAGGTGGAGCCTTAGCTGTAGCAGCGGGAGTGGACTTCCTCTGTGCGGTTTACCCATCAGAGCACCTAGGAATCCCTCTACTTGAGGACATAAAGCAGGGCATCATAGCTTCTAAGATAGCTGCACACGCAGGTGATATTGTTAGGTTAGGAGAGAAGGCTTTGAAGTGGGATCTCGAGATTTCAAGGGCTAGGGCCGCCTTAGACTGGGAGACTCAGTTCAAATTGGCTTTAGATCCAGAGACGGCTAGAGATATTCATGAAAGAGTTCCTTCTAAAAGTGGTGCGTGCTCTGTATGCGGTGACTACTGTGTCTACCTGATACTCTCGAGGTTTCTAGAAAGTGGAGTCAAAAAGCAGGGTTTACGTAGAATTACGTAACGCCGCCCCTACTAAGCAGGTCAGCATATCCAGCTGTTATCAACATCTTACCCTCAAGTCCCAAAGTCGCCAAAGCTCTCTCTATAGCTCTCTTCTCGACCTTATGGTTTAAGAGCTCTACTTCAACAAAGAGCCCTAAGCCATCCACCTCATCGAAGTGGATGTATACGTCACTTAACAAGTATGTTTCCCTTAACTTCTTCACGGTTAAGGTCTCCTTGAACCCCAGCTTCTTTAGGATTTCGAGGAACAATCGTGGACTTGTAACTTCAGTTTCTAGCTCTATATTTGCCTTAACATCTTGTCTCTCAACCCTTTCCTTAAGTATGATCTTGCCCTCTCCATTCCTCACACGCAGTTTAAGCGTATGTCCCTTATCTCCGAGGTCGTAGCAGGGATGACTTAAGAACACGTCAACTTCTATTGCTTTCCCCAAGAAATCTGCTTTAAGCTCCTTCAGCTTGGCTTTGAGGACTTCTCTCTCCTCGGCTGTTATTGGAACTTTGACTTCAACTTCGAGCACAAAGCCTCTCCTCTAGGCTTAACAATATCGCTAAGACTTCTCCCTCCTCTCTTGACTTTAAGTACCTTGATATGCCAGAGCTCTTATCTATGAGACCAGCTCTCACAGCCATCTTAAGTATTCTCACGAGTGCCTTCATGCCATCAGAGTTCAGGAAACCCTTGCTAAACATCTTATCCCTTTTTCGCATGAAGTCCTCTATGGTCCTCTCAAGCTCAGCTACGTATGTAACCTTATCCACATTATAGACGCCGTCCCCTTCATTAAAAACTTATTTCCCCCTTCTCCTGCATAGCTTAGAGCTAAGTGTAGTTTGGTGGAGGGCTTTGTGCGGCATATTTGGTTTGACATCGCTTTTTAGTGGAGTTGCTAACATAATATTTGACTCTCTCAAGAAGCTTGAGTATAGAGGTTATGACTCCGTCGGTGTAGCAACCGTAAGCGGAGGAACTGTATACTTAAAGAAGGATCAAGGCAAGATCGTGGAGGTTGCTGAAAAAATAAACCTAGAGTCCCTACCAGGTAGGTGCGGTATAGGTCATACTCGATGGGCTACTCATGGTGCTCCATCAAAGGAAAACGCGCACCCAGTAACTGACTGTAACGGTCTAGTCGTGGTAGTGCACAATGGTGTCATAGAGAACTACTTGGAGCTCCGCAAGAAGCTTGAGTCTGCTGGGCACAAGATTAGGTCTAGGACCGATAGTGAGGTTATTGCTCACCTAATAGAAGAGCATATGAAGCTTGGGTTGCCGTTTGAAGAAGCAGCTCGAAGAGCCCTGTTAATGCTCAAAGGATCCTACGCCTTCGCCGCTATCTCTCCTCTTTACGAGGACACGATAATATGTGCCAGGATGGAGAGCCCGCTCATAGTGGGTATTAGCTCCAACTATGCCTGTTGCTCGTCAGATATCCCAGCGTTGCCTAGGGATGTCGAGCGCATAGTACCGATAAACGATGGAGAAATTGCAGTGTTAAAGCCAGGCTTCATAAAGCTGATCTCTCTAAGCTCAGGCTCAGCCTTAACACCGAGGTTCACGCCTGTAGACGTGTTCTACCAAGCTGCTGAAAAGGGTAAGCACCCGCACTACATGATTAAGGAGATATTTGAGGAACCTCAAGTCGCGCTCAACGTCGTAAAGGCCCCTCGAGAGTACATAGACAACCTGTCTAGGCTCATCGCATCGTCGAACAGAGTTTTCTTAGTGGGTTGTGGGACTTCATACCACGCGTGCATGTATGGATCTCACCTGCTAAGGCTCTTAGCTAGAGTAGAAGCTTACTCAGCTATAGCCTCAGAGTTCCAGGAGTCGCATGCTGAGCTACTAAGTGATGGCGATGCCGTATTAGCGATATCACAGTCCGGAGAGACAGCAGATGTCCTCCATATACTTCGCTCGCTACAAAGCTCACGAATTAAGCTCTTAGCCCTAACTAACGTCATGGGCTCCTCCATAACTCGCCTTGTAAGCTCTTACGTTGGTCTATACGCTGGACCTGAAATAGGTGTTGCAGCTACAAAGACCTACATAGCTCAACTGGTAATGTTATCTCGAATTGCTGCGCGCACGTCAATGCTCAAGGGAGTTAACCTCGACTTAGCGCGTGAAGTTGAGTCGTCGCTAAAGGCTGTTCCTCAAATGATTCAGCAAACCTTAGAGACCAATGATTTAGTGGC